>JBJEKJ010000046.1:0-10930 GCA_051878575.1 Muribaculaceae bacterium
TCTTTTCCACTCACAAAGACAGTCTCGGCCTTAACTTTCTTAGAGGAAATTTACGCAGAATAATTGGTTTTACACTCACAAGGTGCTATAAAAAATGTTTCCGGCCCTTTGGCGTGGCATCGTCGTGGCGGGCGACTCAGAGGGTGCCTTTTGTCGACGGCAGGCGATAGGCGAACACGTCGCGGCGTATGGCGGCTTTCAGCGAGCGCGCCAATGCCTTGAATATACCCTCAATCTTGTGGTGCTCGTTGTCGCCGCGAGCCGAGATGTAAAGATTCATGCGGGCGCTGTCGCTGAGGCTCTTGAAGAAGTGCATGAACATCTCGGTGGGGACGTCGCCTATCTTCTCGCGCTTGAATTCGACGTCCCACACAAGCCAGCTGCGCCCGCCGAAGTCGAGAGCCACGGTGCACAGGCTGTCGTCCATAGGCAGCACGAAGCCGTAGCGCTCGATTCCGCGCTTGTCGCCGAGGGCTGTGCGCAGTGCGTCGCCGAGGGCTATTGCCGTGTCCTCAATGGTGTGGTGCTCATCAATCCACAAATCGCCTTTGGCAGTTATTTCGAGGTCGATGCCCGAGTGGCGGCTGATTTGGTCGAGTATATGGTCGAAAAATCTCAGTCCGGTGGCTATTTTGCCCGTCCCTGAGCCGTCGAGGTCGATTTTTATGTCGATATCGGTCTCATTGGTCGTCCTTCTCACATGAGCCGTTCGGCTACCGCCACGCAGGAAGTCGCTGATGCGGCTCCAGTCGTCGGTTATCAGCGCCACCACATCCGAGAGCCCCGCATCGGCCGCAGCCTTGGCGCCAGCGTCGGCGTCGGTGAAGAAAATAGCCTTTGCGCCGAGATTCCTTGCCAGCATCACGTCGGTGAGGCGGTCGCCAATCACGAACGACTCGGCAAGATTGTAGTCGCCCTGCATGTATTTTCCGAGCAGGGCCGTTCCCGGCTTGCGTGTGGGCTTGTGCTCATGCTCGAAGGTGGTGTCGATTATTATGTCGTCGAAAGTCACCCCCTCGCCGCGAAGCGTGTTCAGCAGCAGGCGGTGAGGAGGCTCGAAGGCCTCGGTGGGGAATGACGTAGTGCCTAATCCGTCTTGGTTGGTCACCATCACGAGCTCGTAGTCGAGAGTGCGTGCTATGAATCCGAGGTTGCGTATCATTCCGGGGATAAACTCGAATTTCTCCAAAGAGTCGAGTTGGTAGTCTACCGGGGGCTCCACCACTAATGTTCCGTCGCGGTCGATGAATAGCGCTCGCCGCGGGGCCGTATTATTGTCGTTGCTCATATTCGCTGATGTTTTTTATAAGTTGTTCGTTCTCATCGGCAGTGCCCACAGTTATGCGCAGGCAGCCTAAGCACTTCTCCACGCGGTTGCGATTGCGCACTATAATGCCGCGGTCGCGAAGGAAACGGTAGAGCGCGTCGGCGTCGTCGACACGCACGAGCACGAAATTGGCGTCGGTGCCGAAGATGTGGCGCACGCAGCTCATTTTCGCGAGGGAGTCGATAAGTGTGCTGCGGTTGGCGAGCAGCGTGGCCACCCATTCCTCCACCTCATTGTGGCGGCGAAGGCGGTCGATGGCATAGCGCTGTGTGAGAGCGTTCACGTTGTAGGGATACTTCACCTTATTGTAGATGTCGATTACGGGCTGTGAGGCAAAGGCTATGCCGAGTCGCACGGCAGCACTTCCCCATGCCTTCGATAGGGTCTGGAACACTATTAGGTTGGGCACCGTGTCTATGTGCCCGAGCATCGAGTCTTGCCCCGAGAAGTCGATATAGGCCTCGTCGACGATAACCATTCCCTCGAAGCGTCGGCAAAGCCGCAGAATGTCGTCGGTGGCGAAGGCGTTGCCCGTAGGGTTGTTGGGCGAGCATATCCACAGCAGCTTCGTGTGGGCGTCGGTTGCGGCAAGCAGCGCCTCGGTGTCGAGCCCGAAATCGTCGGTGAGCGCCACGCGGCGATATTCCACATTGTTGATGTCGGCGCACACCTGATACATTCCGTAGGTGGGAGCTATTGCCGCCACATTGTCGATTCCCGGCTCGCAGAATATGCGGTAGGCGAGGTCGATGCACTCATCGCTTCCCACGCCGAGGAAAATGCGGTCGGCAGGCACCTTTCGGATGCCGGCAATCAGCTCCTTGACCTCGCGTTGCAGCGGGTCGGGGTAGCGGTTGTAGGGCGAGTTGAAGGGATTCTCGTTGGCGTCGAGAAACACCGACGCCGAGCCTGTGAACTCATTGCGGGCTGAGCTGTAGGGCTCCAAGTTCCATATATTCGGTCTTACTAAGCGTTGAAGGTCCATATTTTTGTTGGGAATTAGATGTTACGATTCCGTTCTATCTCGCGCAGCCTCACCGTCACTGCCAGTCTGTGAGCCATCAAGTCCTCGTTCTCGGCGAGAGTCTCAATGGCGGCGCCTATCGAGCGCAATCCTTCGGGTGTGAGGTGCTGGAAAGTAATTTTTTTCGTGAAACTGTCGATGTTCACTCCGCTGTAGGCCTTGGCATAGCCGCTTGTGGGCAGTGTGTGGTTGGTCCCCGAGGCATAGTCGCCGGCGCTCTCGGGCGAATAACCGCCTACGAACACCGACCCTGCATTCACCACTCTGTCGGCTATGGCCTCAGCGTCGGTTCGATTGATGATGAGGTGCTCGGGAGCATACTCATTGGCGAAGTCCATAATCTCGCCGTCGTCGTGCATCAGAATCACTCGGCTGTGGGATAGCGACTTGCGCATCATCTCCCTCCGTGGTAGCGTGTCGAGTAGCCTGCCGATTACATTGGGAAGCTCCTCGGCGAGGGCCTTGTCGGTGGTGAGTAGAATCGACTGGCTGTCGGGGCCGTGCTCGGCTTGTGACAGGAAGTCGCTCGCCACAAACTCGCGATTGGCGTTGCCGTCGGCGATTATCATCTCTTCCGAGGGGCCTGCCGGCATGTCAATTGCCGCTGCCTGAGTGCTGACCTGCTGCTTTGCCTCCATCACAAAGCGGTTGCCGGGGCCGAATATCTTGCTCACTCGCGGAATGCTCTCAGTGCCGAAGGCCATCGCCGCTATGGCTTGCGCTCCACCCACCTTGTACACTTCGGTCACGCCGGCTATGCTTGCGGCGTAGAGTATGGCGGGGTGTACCTTGCCGTCTTTCCCCGGAGGTGTGCAAAGCACAATCTTGCGGCATCCCGCCAATCGTGCGGGAATGGCAAGCATCAGCACTGTGGAGAATAGGGGAGAGTTCCCTCCGGGAATATACAGGCCCACCTTCTCTATTGCCACAGCTTTCTGCCGGCATGTGACCCCCGGCATTGTGTCGACACTTATCTCGCTCATGCGCTGAGCCTTATGGAATGCCGATATGTTTTTAGCCGCCACGGCAATGGCGCTGCGCAGCTCGTGGCTCACGGCATCGGCGGCATCCATCAGCTCATTGGAGCTCACTTTCAGCGCGCCCACTCTCACTCCGTCGAAGCGCTCGCACATCTCGCGCAGCGCGGTGTCGCCGCGACGGCGCACGTCGGCCAATATGCCGGCCACGGTGTCGTGCAGCTCTTTTGTCTCGCTCACGGCGCGTGTCATCAGCCGTTGCCACTCGTCGCGCCGTGGATATTCAGTAAGTTTGATAATATTGCCCATAATGATATTAAGTTTGAAGGGTCGGAGGTAGAGGCCTAAAGCACCATCTTCTCAATGTCGAGCACGAGTATTCCCTCGGCGCCCGCGCTTTTCAGCCTGTTGATGATTTCCCAGAAGTGCTTCTCGGCGAGCACCGTGTGGACCGAGCACCAGCTCTCGTCGGCAAGCGGCAGTATGGTTGGGCTCTTGATGCCCGGGAGCACGCTCAGCACGTCGGTCAGTTTCTCCTTGGGCACATTCATCAAAATGTATTTCTTGCTCTCGGCGGTTTTCACCGCCTCGATGCGGAACATAAGCTCGTCGAGCACTTCCTGCTTCTCCTCGCTGAGCTTTAGGCCGTTGCCTATCAGCACCGCCTCCGACTGCATCACCGTAGCCACTTCGGCGAGGTTGTTGCTCACCAATGTGCTCCCCGACGACACGATGTCGAAAATGGCGTCGGCGAGTCCTATGCCAGGGGCTATTTCCACCGAGCCGTTGATTACATGGATATCGGCGCGTATGCCGTTGCTGTTCAGGAACTCTGAGAGAATCTTGGGGTAGGAAGTGGCGATTTTGCGGTTGTTGAACCATTGCAGCCCCTCATATTTTACCTCTTTGGGGATGGCGAGCGACAGCCGGCATTTGCTGAAGCCGAGGCGGCGAAGTATCTCCACGTTCTGCTGCTTCTCCTGCACCTCGTTGAGCCCTACGATGCCTATGTCGGCAGTTCCGGTTGCTACCGAGTCGGGGATGTCGTCGTCGCGGAGAAACAGAAGTTCCACCGGAAAATTGCGTGATGGCACGAGCAGCGTGCGCTTCACTGCCGTCAGCTTGATGCCTGCCTCGGCGAGTAGCTCCATCGTCTCGTCGTAGAGGCGGCCTTTTGATTGTACTGCGATTCTTAGCATAATCTTGTTGTTATGGCGTTCGTTTGATTAATAATCTCACATTGTCACGTCTTTTGCCGGTTGAGGCAATAAAAATGCCGGCGTCCCATCGCTACGACGGAAAGCCGGCAAATATATCGCATCAGTCCTGAAAACCTTCAACTACACATTCCCTTGCAGCTCACCGCCTGCGGTTGCCGAAATGATGATGGTGATGATGTAGCTGAGAAATTTTCATAATTCCAAATTCAATGTTTTGTCGGATGCAAAGGTAACAAAAAACTTGCGAAATTTCCAAGAGAATGTAAAGAAAAATCGGCAAATTCTTTCAAATTTACTCAAAAAGACGTTCTGATGCTGTCAATTTTCTTTCTTACGAGGTACTGTGTCCGATGTGCGCCGGTAGGGATGCATGCGTATCGGGCATCAGACGCCGTAGGAGAGGATGGTGTAGTAGCGACCGGCTGAATAGTCATATTCAAGCGTCACGTATCCGCGTGAGTCGCCGCCATACCACATCATCTCGCGGTGATGACCGTTCCATCTCGACGATACCGGAGTGCCGTAGGTGAGGCACAGATTGTGATACAGCCTGTCATAGCGTCCGAGGGCGTTGTAGGAGGTGGAGTAGATGAATTGTGCCCCCGTCAGGTGACCATAGGCGTCGTAATACATCGTGGCGTCGGGCCATGTATAGGCCATTTCTCGCACATTACGCAGATAGATGGTGTTGTCCACATACCCGTCGATTTCATATCCCTTATAATAGAGGTAGTCGAGAGTGCTGTTGTAGAGCGTCCCAAACGTCAGCCCGAGAACTGTGCTTATTACCGGGGCTCCGTGGTGCGGACAGTAGCCGTGAGGCCTCACCGGACGCGGAATCGGACGGCTTATCGGCCGATATGCCCTGTGAGGTGGAGGCACGGGGCGACTCCAATTGCCGGGAGCCGGACTGTTGTGCCCGGGATGCCATCCGTTGCCGTGTCGGTCGCCGGGCCAATGGTTGATGTTCCCGTTGTTGTGATTTGGACGGCTTGGCACTCCGGGTCGGTTGCCATTGTGGCTACCGTTGCTGCCGCTGCCGGGACGGTTGCCATTGTGGCTGCCGTTGTTTCCGCTGCCGGGGCGGTTGCCGTTGTGGCTGCCGTTGTTGCCCGGTCGGTTTCCGTTGTGGCTGCTGCCGGGACGGTTTCCGTTGTGGCTGCCGTTGTTCCCGCTGCCGGGGCGGTTGCCGTTATGGCTGCTGTTGTTTCCGCTGCCGGGACGGTTGCCGTTATGGTTGCCGTTGTTCCCGCTGCCGGGACGGTTGCCGTTATGGTTGCCGTTGTTCCCGCTGCCGGGACGGTTGTTGGTGTGGGTAGGGCGCTGTATTTGTGAGTTGATAACCGGGGCGAAAGTCAATCCGGCAAACAGCGATGATGCCAATAGTATGTTGCGTAAAGTTGCATTCATGTCGAGTAATTTTATCAGGTTAAACGTCTATGTTTTGTTAATATGACAAAAAAATAAGCCGAAAGTTTAAGCATAAAGCTGCATTTTTTACGGACAAAACAAATAATCCCTTATTTGAATCGTTTAGGCTCGTATTTTAGCCGAATAGTTTCGAAAACCGGTTTTCGGCGTTAAGAGGGTTTGTGTGGTAAGGTTTTATGTTGTAAATTTGCAACACTGATATGAACCATTTCCGAGTGCTATTATATTGTTTTTGTAATTTTTTTGGTGAATGAGGTTTTTTGTAATAATTTACTGATAAGATTAAAATCAAGATGCGCCGGCGATGGTGCGTCTTGCTCTTTTTAGTGCCATTTGGTATCTTATTTTGACCGTATGGTAGTCCGAGACGGCCATATAGTAACAAAATGCCGCAATCGACATTGTGGCATTGGAAAAGATTGCATATATTTGTAAGAGCTAATATGTTAAAACTGACACAATATATAAATTGATTCTATGCTATGGGCGTTAAATCACGAATACTGATTATTGACGACGACATGAAGACCGTGGAAAAACTGACGATGATGCTCTCCGACTATCCCGACTTGGCTGTAGTGGCTCATGCCTCATCGTTGAGCGAGGGTCAGCGACTGATCGAAGAGTCGGCCGCCGACATGCTTTTCCTCGACATTGAGCTGCCCGACGGCAATGGGTTGGAGTTCCTGAGCGACATCTCGCGCATCTATCCCGATATATATGTGGTGATTTTCACGGGCTATTATAAGGACTACTCCGAGAAGGCTTTCATGGGATGCGAGTCCGACTACCTGCTGAAGCCAATCAACGTGTATGAGCTCGACAAGGCCGTGCAGCGCTATCGGCGAGCCATCACCGGCAAGCGCTCGCATGTGCTGAAGCCCAATGTCGATTTCGCGCTTGGCGATGTGTTCACCGCCACCACGTTCACCAACGAGCTGCGCATCATGCGTCCGGCTGAGATTGGATATTTCCGCTACAGCACTCGGCGCAAAGTGTGGGAGGTGGCGCTCAGCGACCACTCCTTCGTGCAGCTGAAGAAGGGCACCTCGGCATCCGATATATTGAACTACAACAGCCAATTTGTGCAGACTCACCAGTCATATATCGTCAACATGCGCTATCTCACGCTCATTGGCGCCACACAATGCACGCTCTATCCGCCTTTCAACGACGATGAGGTGCTTGTGGGCCGACGTTTCAGCAAGGACCTGAAATCGCGCTTCACCGTGATATAGAGAAAAATTGCCGGCGGTTGTGCCCGCGCGTGTGCGACACGTGAATCCAGCTGAAGCCGTGCTCGTCGATAGCCTGGTCGACAGGCAGCCCAAGCTCGCGCAGCAGGGTGTAAATACGGCGGTTGGCATCGGAGCTTCCCGCCGTGATGTCGGCTGCCTCACCGCGTAGATGCTGGCTTGTGGCCGAGCCTCCCACTGCGGCATTGAGCGCCGGGCAGCGGTAGCCGCTGTTCACGGTGATAGGTTTCCCGAACGCCTCGCGCAAAGGGTCGAGAACGTTGTCGACGAGCAGTGTGATATTGGCAATAGCATCGGCGGTGGGAGTGTTGTCGATGCGAAGCCGCCGTGCGGTGAGCGAGGCGGTGAGCTCGGTGATGGAAAAGTGCTTCATGATAGATTTTCGGGTGTGGTTGGATGGAAAAGTCAATAAGTGGCAATGTCGGCCGGCGTCGCGGAGCGCGGCAAGTCAATTCTTGTTAAAATCGAGGAGGTTGAGCTTCTGCAAGTGCCTAAGCAGCAGTCGTGCCGCCTTCTCCGCATCGGCTTGCTCCTTCTCCTCAGCTTTCTCATAGATGCTTTTCACCTCAATTATTGCCACGCATATCGAGCCAAAGAGCGTGAACACCGGTATCATCGGTAGCGTGATGCCATTCACGAGCTGAAGATAGAATACGGCGGCTATCTGCATGGCGTCGATCACCGTGAGTGCAAACAGCGCGTTGTAGTAGCTGCACAATTTGTCGACTGTGCGGCGCAGAGCCTTGCTGCGTCGTGCCTCGCCTCGCTTGTGCGCCTTGCGCAGGCCGCTTATGAGGTCGGCAATCACTGAGAGCAGCACCAACAAATACTCGCTGAGAGTGAAAAACAGCGCAATAGCGAGTTTTGAGCTTGAGATAATGAAGTCTTCCATAGTATTGTCGAGAGTTTGGTCGCAAAGTTAGCAGTCAACTATTGTTAATAAATCAGTAAAATGACACAATATAGGCGAAATCCGGTGAATGAATTTGGTAAATAGCCAAAAAAATCAGATATTTGCTAAAATTTTTCATTTTGGAAAAACTAATAAAAAAACAAGATATGAAGAAGAAAATCTTATCAGTCTTTGCCGGAATAATGTGTGCCGCATGTGCCTACGCCGTGCCCGCAATGCCCGGAAAAGTGAAGACAACGCAGCCCGACGGCAGCACAGTGACCGTACAGCTTATTGGTGACGAGTTTTTCAGCAGCACTATCACAGCCGACGGATACACCGTGCAGCGCAACGACGCGGGCTACTTGGTGTATGTGAACAAGGTCGATGGCAAGTTGGTCCAAACCTCCATTGTGGCTCACGATGCTGATAGCCGCACTGCCGAGGAGAAGCAGTTCCTGTCGTCGATTCCTATGCGCCTTGTCGACGACGAGGCTATCGAAAGAGGCAACAATGAGCGCCTTAAGGCAAATAATGTGTATGTCTCGGCCGCCAAGTCGGCCACTCCCAAGCGCTACGACTACAAGAATTTCCGAGGCCTTGTGATTCTGTGTGAGTTTTCCGACAGGTCATTCTCGCGCGACGACATCGCCGAGGTGTTCACCAATCTCGTCACTCAGCGCAACTATAAGGGAGTGCCGAGTCCTAATGACCCCAACCGCATTATCTCGGAGTACACCGGCAGCGTGCGCGACTACTTCTACGACAACTCGTGCGGAGTGTTCGACCCGCAATTCGACGTTGTGGGGCCGGTGAAGGTGAATCGCTCATGTGAGTATCCCAAGGGCTCGAGTTTCACTTATATGCCTACCCTAATCAAGGAGGTGCTTGCCGCAGCCGACCCTCTTGTGGATTTCAAGAAATATGACGGCGACGGCGACGGGTATGTGGATATGTTCTATGTGGTTTTTGCCGGCTACGGATCCAATTTCTACGGCAACAACTCCAATTACGTCTGGCCGCATGCCTCGATGAACTACAAGTTGGTCGACGGCGTCTACACACAGCGCTACGCTTGCTCTACAGAGCTTTACGGATATGAGAGCGAGGGACTTAACGTAATCGACGGAATCGGAACGATATGCCATGAGTTCAGCCATGTGCTTGGCACTCTTGATGAGTACGACATCGACTATGATGGGTCGGGTGGCCAGAGCTTTGACCCGGGTATATGGTCGATAATGGCCAGTGGAAGCTATCTGAACAATGGCCGCACGCCATGCGGATTGTCGGCATTCCAGCGCTACCAGTCGGGATTCGCTATGCCGCAGGTCATCACCGGCGAGGGCGATTATGAGCTGGCTCCCACCGAGCTCAGCGGTGCGGGAATCCGCCTCAACTCGGCTGTCGACAAGGAGTATTTTATGTTTGAGAACCGCCGCCTGAGCGACAAGTGGAACAAATATCTTCCCGGCGAGGGCATGCTCGTGTTCCGCGTCGACTCTACCAGCGTGTCGCCATGGATGAGCAATAAGCTGAATGCCAATCCAGCCCACAACTACTATGAGATGGTGCGCGCCGTGCCTAACCCCCAAAAGTTGGCATGGGCGAGTGACCCGTTCCCCGGTGCAGGCAAGGTGACAAAGCTCACCAACCACACATCTCCCACGCTTAAGTCGTGGGCAGGCAAATCGACGCCTTACGTTATCTCAAACATCACTGAGGCTGCCGACGGCACAATAACCTTATCGGTGGTTGAGGACGTTTTCGGTGAGAAGATAGAGGACTTCGAGAGCTTCGACGTTTTCACCGGCGGCAAGACGGGTGTTGAGGGCAATTTCGCCACTTGGGACTTCACTAACGCCGAAGTGACGGTTACGCCCAATACCTCAGGGACCGATTTGGGTAATGGCACACGCACCGTGAAAATCAAGAAAAACGGATGCCTCGCAATGACTACCGAGGTGTGGTCAGATAAGGTCGTCGCAGTGAAACTCAAGGCGTGGAACAACTCGCTCAGCAAAGCCACGCTTCATGTGTCGATGTCGGTCGACTGTGGTGCCACGTGGACTGAAATTTTCAAGGAAGGAACCACTGTGGCTTCGGAGGTTAAATCAGGAAACGCAGGCGTTGAGTTCAGCTATCCTGTGGAGACCGATAGCCATGTGATGTTCAAGATCGAATCGACTGCCACTTGCTATATTGATGATATAACTATTGAATATGAGGGCAAGAGCGGCCTCTCGGCTGTTGAGGATGTGGTTGCCGATGCGGCTGCCGACGGGCTTGCAGTGATTGCCGATGGCTCGGCGCTTCGCGTCTACACCAATGGCGAGGCCGATGTTGAGGTCTATAGTGCCGGTGGCGTGCTCGTGAGTCGCAGTGCGGGCGGCGCGGGCAGCTACTATATCGAGCTTCCGCAGCGCGGATTCTACATAGTGCGTCAAGGCGATAAAACGAGAAAGGTGCTTCTTTAAGCTACGATTCCCGGCATCAGCGTGCCGGAGCCTATAAGGCATCATAAAGAATAGCCCCGGCTATGCGCCCGCTAAGGGTCGCGGCCGGGGTTTGTTGTGCTATGTTGATAGAATGTGCATTATAAGCCATAGAAACCCACTTATTAAGCTATATTATCGATGAAATTAATGTTTTTCGGTTAATTGCTTGTTTTTGTTACGGATTTTTACGAAATTTGCCGATGTTTTACCATTTATGTTACTTTTTTCGGGCCATGTTGAAAAAACGAGTAGCGTAGTATAACGGCAAGACGGTTGTGTGAAAAACAAGGAAATAAATCAGGCAG
>JBJEKJ010000047.1:0-10885 GCA_051878575.1 Muribaculaceae bacterium
TGGGTGCCCACCACCGACAACCGCCTGCTGCGTCGCATTATCCGCGACCACAAGTATCGCGGAGTGAGCGCACAGCAGACGATAGCCCGCTGGCAGAGCGTGCGCCGTGGTGAGGACAAGTGGATTTTCCCCTATCAGGAGAATGCCGACGCCACTTTCAACTCGTCGCTGCTCTTTGAGCTTGCCGTGATGAAGAATTATGCCGAGCCTCTGCTTCGCGGCGTTCCCCACAGTGCTCCCGAGTATGCCGAGGCGTTCAGGCTGCGTGCCCTGCTCGGCTACTTCCTGCCGCTCAGCGAGCACGACATTCCAAGCACAAGCCTATTGCGTGAGTTCTTGGGAGGCAGCAGTTTCCATTATTGACCCACGCTCGGAAGCCGACAGAACCATTATAAGACATAAACATTATAATAAATGATGAAGAGAATTCTCTCAATAGCCGTCGCGTTGATGGCCGCCACTTTGGCGGCCCATGCGGCCATACTCGTGAGCCCTGCCGACAAGGGCATAGTGTACACCGGCCGCGTGAACTTCAGCAATCCGGCCGCGCCTATGATGGTGTATCCAGGCACAATGATTCGTGCCAACTTCACCGGCAAGGAGATTGCCATGATGGCGAAGCCCGGCAGCGGTTACTTCATGGTGGGAGTTGACAACCGTCCGATGCGTAAGGTGTGCTTCGGCGCCAACGACTCGATTGTAGTAATAGCCGGCGATCTGAAAGGTGACCGCCACAGCGTCACCGTGATGCTCGCCTACGAGGGCTATAATGCCCGCCCCGAATTCCGCGGATTCCTGCTTTCCGACGGCGCGCGGCTGCTCTCGGCGCCATCGCTGCCGCAGCGCAAGTTGGAGTTCATAGGCAATTCCATAACCTGCGGCTACGGCACCGAGGCCCCCGACGGCGCCACCCGCTACTCCGACTCCACCGAGAACCACTATTACACCTACGCGGCTATCGCCTCGCGCACGCTCAATGCGCAGCACCATGTGGTGGCACGCTCGGGAATAGGCATGTATCGCAACTACAATGGCAAGCGCGAGGGCGACAGGGACATAATGCCGCTGTGGTATGACTACACCTCAATCTACGACGACTCGCAGCTGTGGGACCACTCGCGCTATGATGCCGACGTGATTTGTATCGCTCTTGGCACCAACGATTTCAGCACGCCCAATTACGACGCGTCGATATATCGTGCCAACTACGAGAGATTCGTGCTGAGGCTGCGCAGGCTGCATCCGAAGTCGAAAATAGTGATGATTACCGGTCCGATGCTGCGCGACGAGGCGAGCAAGGTTCATGTGGCGGCTGTCGACAGCGTGTATGGCAACCTGAAAGCCCGTGGAGTGAAGGACATCTACCGCTTCGATTTCTCCACCCAGACCGGCAGTCTCGGCTATGGCGCCGACTATCACCCGTCGAAAGCGCAACATGTGAAGATGGCCGATGAGCTTATCGCATTCTTGCGTGGCATCACGGGGTGGAAATGACAATTAATTTGGATAAAGAAAGTGGGCGGAAACTCCGGGAAACCGGGATTCCGCCCACTTTGGCTTTGGATTAATTGAGGTTATTTCACTACTTTAATTACTGCGCCGGCTGCCCTGACGATGTAGGCTCCTGCCGGAAGGTCGCTCATGTCCACGCGTGCTGTAGTCGGCACGGTCTTCACCAATGTGCCGTTGGCAGAGTAGACCTCGGCATCGGTTGCGGCCGGGAGCAACACAGCGTCGGCATTGCGGTCGTAGCGTGCGGCATCGGCGGCGAAGGCGGCATTTATGCCCGAGCCGCTGCCCTTGTAGCTTACGGCATTCGACTCGGCCGATTCCGCTCCGTCGACAACGGCAGTCACCGTGTAGACGCCATCTTCGGCATTAGCCACTGAGAACGACTTCTCGGCAACGTCGGCGGCAATCTTCAAGCCGTCGCGATACACATTATAGGTGATTGCAGGCACGTCGGCACCCTCGGCGAATGCCGGGGCAAGGGCCGCGGAGTTGTCGATTACCTGGTCGGCTTTTTTGAATACGCCCTCAATCAGGAAGTTGTAGTTGAGCGAATACTTCTTGGCGAGTGAATACCAATTGTAGGTCGACGCTGAGATAAGGTCGCCGTATCCCGCTATCGCAGGTCCGTCGTCGGTCGACAGCGGCTTGATGCCCTTGGCATACTTGCAGTGGTATCCTATCTTCACGTCGACTCCCGCAGGAATCACAACCGGATTGTTGAGGCGCACCACATTCCATCCTACCAGCAACTTGTCGATGTCGATTGACTGCTCGTTCACCACATTGTTGCCAAACATCACGAATACCGAGGCAAAAGAGAGCTCGGTCGAGGATATGTGGAACTTGATGTGAGTTACCATCTCGCCTGCCTTGTTCATGGTGGCTATAGTGTCGGCGGTGAGGAGCATTGCCTGATAACCCTCGTTGGAAGAGCTCGTCATGCCCACCATCTGGCTGTAGTTGCCGTTGTGCAGCTTGAATACGGCGGCTGTGGCGTCGATTGCGTCCCAAGAGAGTGAGAGGGTGTTGCCCTCAGCCTCGCCTTTCAGGCCGTAGGGTGCCTCGGGCTTCTGCTCAATCACGTTTCTCACGTTGAACACCTTGCTTGCCGGCGACTCCCATCCGTTGGCGTAGACGTTGGTCACGTAGTAGTTGTACTCGCCATGTCGGCTAAGCACCTCGCTGAACGAATTGGCAGTGGTCTCGGCTACTACCTCCTCGTTGCGGTAAACGCGGAATCCCTTCACGTCGGCCTTCTTGATGGCTGCCTTCTTGGCGGCAGGAGCCTTCATGATTGAGCCGGCCTCGATGCCATACTCGCTGAAGCGGGCGTCGATGGTGCGCATATTGCCGAGTCGGGCAATTTCCGTCGAGCCGAGAGCGGCTTGTGCTGCCCCATTGGCGGCAATGCGTGTGGCGATAGGCTGAGCCATGGCGCCCACCACGATGTTATAGTTGGCGAAATCGGGATCGATAGAGCTCATGCTCAACCAATTCGCTCCGCCATTGTAGCTTGCCACGGCGCCACCCTCAACGCCTGGTCCGCCATCGATGATTATGGCGCTTGTTCCGGCAGGAATGGCGGCATTGTAGGCAATATAGATATCGGTGTTCTCGGGGATGGCCACCGGGTCGATAGTCAGAGTGTAAAGCACGTTAGGCTCGAGTTTGCTGATGTCGTAGGAGCGAAGCAGCTCTTTGCCGGCATAGATTTCGGCCTTCATCGTTTCCAATTTGGCTCCGAATGCGAATTGCAGGGAGTTAATCTCATATCCCTTCAGCTCGGCGAGCTCCTCGGCGCTGAATTTGGCTCCGTACACCAAGTTGACATCCTCCTCAAGGCTGACGCGATATTTCGGGTCGCCGCAGTGTTTCAGCGTCACGGCGTCGTTGCTCCAGGCGATGTCGACCTTGCCGGTGCTCTCGTCGAAATTTGAGCCGGTGAGCAGAGGTGCGGTGTAGGAATCGGGCAGGGTGTAGTTGAGCGTGATTTCCTTAGCCGGCGACACCTTTCCGCTTGCGCTCTTTGCAACCACCGAGTAGGTTTTTGCCCCGAGTCGGTCAACTGTCTCGCTGAATGTCGCCGAGGTGACGTCGGAAGCTGCCAATTCGCCGTCGGCATACACGTCGTATCCGGCAATCTCCTCAGCAGCCGGAGTCTCGCCAAGGGCCTCCACGTCGGCGGTGAGAAGGAAGTTTCCGGCTATTCCACCCGAAGCGAGAGTTTTCCAAGAAGGATTGGATTTGCCGAATGTGCTGCTCGCCGATGAAGTAGAGAATGCGTTTCCCTTTCCGTCGATGGCGGTTGCTTTGTCGACGCCTATCGGTTTCGCGCTCTTGGCGTGAGTACAATAGAATCCGTAGGCGTATTTGTAGCCTGTGGCGAGCTCGTAGGGAGTCTCGAAGGTGAATTTCGTCCAGCCGTCAACTGTGATTGCAGCCACTTCCTCGGCGGGAATAGCCTGCGAGAAGTCGATTTTGCCATCCTTCATGACGAAAAGCGTTACGGCAGTGGGCGCGGTGCCTGCGAAATAGGCGTTGATGGCCTTTATTTGGAAGCCGGGGTAGGCGATAAGGTCGTTGGCGTCGAATTCCTGCTTGACCCATAATTTCGGGGCTGAGGCAGTGCCGCCTATGCTGTTGCCGTACTCCTTGTTCGACCACGTCAGCTCGGTGTCGTTTCGCTTCAGCGGAGCCTGCCAGGAGATTGAGCCGTTCAGTCCCTCCTCCACGCTTCCGGCGATGGTTGCGGGAGCCGGAATCAGGCTTGTCACCGCTACGGTTTTGGCGGCAATGCTGCTTTCGCGCACGAAGTCGCCGTCATACACAGCCTGCACGGTGTATTCATGCTCGCCGTCGGCGTTGCCGGTTATGGTGTAGGATGTCTCGGTGATAAGGTCGGCGGTCAGCAGGTCGTCATCGCGGATGATGGCATAGCCTTTTGGCTCGTCGGTGGTGATATTGCGAATATGTGCGGTTATCATAAAGTCACCGGGGCCCTCGGCACTCCATGTGGCGCCATCGTCGTGCGACACTATGTTGCCCTTGCCGGGAGTGGCATAGCGGTCGGTGATTGCAGTGAGCGTCTGGTTGTAGCCGCTCTTATATTTTACTCCGATTATAATCTCGTCGTTTCCGCTGATGATATATGGCTCGTCGAGAGTGGTGCTGCGCCAAGAGTTCTTCGTGAAATTGGAGAGGTCGATTTTCTGGTTGCGCACGAGCTTTCCGTTTTCGTAGATTTGTGCGTATGCCTCTACGAAGTCGCGATACTCAAAGTAGTCGATAGCCTCCACCACTTTGTTGGTGTAGGGAGCAAGGTCGCTTGCGGTGAATCTTGCTGCCATAATCATCTCAATTGCGCCCTCGGGGTCTTTTTGGATTCCGTCGTAGCCATTGTAGTCATTGCCGTCGTGCCATTTCAACTCGATGGGAGCCTTTGGCGACTGCCACGACAGAGTCACCTTGTCGAAGTTTGCCGTAGCCGTGAGTGTATGTGGCTCGGTGCGCACGGTGCCTGCCGTAGCGGGGTCGAAAATCACCTCGCCGAGCGAGCTTATGTCCGACTTGTCGGTGATAACCTTTGCAATCTCCTCGGGAGTCTGCTCGTTCACGTTCCACATGTTGCCCTGGGCGTAGATGGTGTTGGCCGAGTTGTTGTATAGGTCGTATATAACGCCGCCGTTGCCATTATTGATGAAGGTGTTCAAGCCCGGGTTGTAGTCGTCGGCATTCACGTCGGCCGTCTTTCCGAGGTTCACGTCGGCGCATCCAATCACGGTTATACCCCAAAGGCTACCCTCGATGTAGTTGCCCGTCACGCGAGCCGTCTGCTTGCCGGTAGGGTCGTACAGGCTCATTCCGCTACCTCCAATCATTGCGTTGGTCTCGTAGTGGTTGTTGATGAGCGTGTTGCCCTCGATAACGACGTCCATAGGGCCGGTAGTGGTGAGTCCGTAACGGCAGTCAAGCACGGTGTTGTTCTTGAGAGTCACCTTGTTGGAGCCGCTTATGCTCGTCAAATTGCTGACTCCGATTCCGCCCACTTTGGTGTTTTTGTTTCCGAGGACGGTGTTTCCCTCGATTACGATAGGATTGTCGCCACCCACAGTCACGTTGATGACCGGACGGTTGGAGTTGCCGGTGTTGCAGTCGATAAACAGGCAGTTTCTCACCGTCACTCCGGCAGCTAAATTTGCCGCACCGCCGATAGCCGCCGACACCGAGCTTATAAAGCTGCAATCGGTGATCAGGTTCTCGGCATTTTGTGAGCCGAATGCTATCGCGCCCGCCGACGACAACTTGCCGTTGTTGTGGGAGAAGGAGCATTTGTCTACGGTTATTCCCTTGACGGTGCCTGAGGTGCGTATTCCGCAATACTCCACCTTAAGATTCCTGAACACGCCCTCCGACTCGGTGTCGTAGATGTAGAATCCCTTGGGCTCGTCGGTGTCGGCAATTCGGGTGATTGTGGCAGTGGTAGGCGCGGCGAGGTCGCCGTAGCCGCACACCTTGATTTGTACTTTGTCGCCGAGTTTCACGATGTCGTTGTCGCTGATTCTCAGTGTGTCGGTCGCCGCAATCTCCAAGTCGTCGGTAATCTCGTAGGCGTCGCCGTTTTTCGACACTCCCGAGCCGTCGATTTTGCTCAGAGTCTCAAAAGTGTAGACGCTGTTGTCGCCGCGTGTCACATAGCCTGCCGATGCTGAGAAGCCACCTGACAAGGCTATTGCGGCCAAAAAAGCAGTAAATTTCCTCATAATTGTTTATAAATTGTAATAAAAACGCCGCAAATTTACTGAAAATGTCAATAAAAGTCAATGGAATGATGCTAAAAGTGCACATTTTGGCGCCAAGTGGTGTAAAAATGCCATTATTTCAGCAGCGGTGGGCGGAATTTGCGCAGCATGGCCTCAAGCTCGCGCTCACGGCCGTCGCACAGGCGGTTGCACACTTCGTGAAACCTGCGGCTGTGGTTGAAGACCGCAAGATGCGCCAATTCGTGGCACACCACATACCGCACGAGGTCCTCGGGATAGAACATTAGGATATAGGATAGGCTTATAGTGCCGTCGGCGGTGCAGTGGCCGAGCTTTCGCATACCGCGGCCGACGACGAATTCCCGTGGCTTCACTCCCTTCTCGCTTGCCACTGCCCGGGCAAGTGGAATGAGGCATTGCTCCGCGCGTTCGCTCATTAGACGTTTCAGGCATGCCGAGATGGTTGCGGTCACGCCGTCGCGCGTGAAATCGGAATCCTCGGGCACGTCGACAAATAGCGAGCCGTCGGGGCGCTCACCGAAGTGCGCGTTCCGTTTTCTCGGCGAGTTGGCGCCTATTGTCACAGTGTGGTTGAGGCACTGTATCACCTGGCCGGGGGAGTAGCGGAGGGCATTGGCCTCGGCGGTGGCGCGCAGCTTGGCGATCTGCGGGCGCATATTGTCGATGTGCGAGGCTATCGTCCTCACCGGCATGCCCTCGGGCACGTGCATTATTATTCTGCCGCGGTCGTACTCTACCTTCACCCGGCACATTCCACGGCGGGTGTAGATGAGCACCTTCCCGAAATCCTTGTCGTCGATAAATCCAATGTACATGATGCTTGATGTCAATGGGTCGGTACGCTCTACTCGCGGCGGTCGATGCCCCACATCAGCTTATTGCGCAGGGTGTCGGCGAAGTTGTGTCCTGAGTGCTGAATCACTTTCACTGCGAAGTCGGCCTTCTCCACCACGATTTCCGATCCCACCGGGAAAGTGAACGGACGTCCGTCGATGCTCACCTGATAGTGAGAGGCTCGCGACGTGGTGGCGACGCGAATCACGCTGTCGTCGCGCAGCACCAACGGTCGCATCGTCAGCGAGTGAGCCGATATTGGCGACAGCACGATATTGTTGGTCGTAGGCTCCAATATCGGTCCGCCCACGCTAAGGTTGTAGGCCGTGGAGCCGGTGGGTGTGGAGATTATCAGTCCGTCGCCCTTGTAGGTTGTCAGGTCGCGGCCGTTCACCCATGTGTGCATGCTTATCATCAGCGCCGTGTCGTGGCGGTTCACGGCGATCTCGTTGAGCGCGTAGGGATTGTCGATTGCGATGCCGCAGTCGGTCGACACCCTCAGCACCGTTCGCTCCTCAATCTGGTAGTCGCCGTCGAAAATCGAGCGTATCACGCAGTCGATGTTCTCCACGCTTGCGTCGGCCAGATATCCGAGATGCCCGGTGTTAATTCCGAGAATCGGTATTCCGCGGTGCGCAACCTTCTCGGCGGTGCGCAGGAATGTGCCGTCGCCGCCGATGCTCAGCGCTATTGCCGCGTCGAAGTCGTCCGAGCTGTCGATAATCTCGTCGACGTCGGGCCTCACGCTCGTGTGTCGCAGCAGGTAGTCGTAGAACGACCTGTCGACAGCCACCCATGCGTTGTACCCTGCGAGCACCCTGAACAGGCGTTGCAGATGGCTGAAGTATCGGTCTTGGTATTCGTTGCCGTAGATTGCAATCCTCATGGAGAATCGGGATTAATAATTAGTAAAGAGTTGTGTGTAAGCGCATTCGCATGTGCGCGTCAGAAAATGCGGTAGGAGATGCGGAAGTCGAGCACCGGATACACCTTCAGCGCCTTTATCAGCTTCACGTAGTCGCCCACCTTTCCGCCAATGTCCTCCACGTCGCGAGTGAGGTCGACGGCGTAGTCGGGGTCGTTGGGGTCGGCTTTCACGCCATTGTAGGTGATTATTTTGGGATGTCCGCCCCAGAACATCGCACCGCAGTCGAATGATATCGACAGGCGCTTCGCCTTGTCGACAAACCCTCCGTAGCCGAATCCCACGTAAGGGCGGAATCTGTTGACCCAAGCCTCGGCGCGCAGCGTGGCATCGTTGCCCGGCTCCATCATGAAAGGCTTCCCGGAGTCCTTGTAATTGCCTATATGCACACCCATGCGGCCGTAGCCCATTATCTTGTCGCGCATGGCGTCGCCCACGTCGGGGTCGATGTAGTAGTCGCCGTAGATAGGTTTCGACATGTATATCGGGTCGCCGTACTCGTCGACCGATGTGAAGAAGTCGTAGATGCTGTTATACATTCCCACGCCTACGAGAGTGGGAGCCTCGCTGAGGCCGTTCACGGCAGTGGCGATTTTCTTCGGGCCGGCATAGAATCCTGCGGTGAAGTGCCAGTGCTTATTGCGGAAGGGATACACGTCGACAAGCAGCTTGAAGTTGAGCATGTCGGGCTTGCCGTCGATAGTCACCTCCTTGTTGACGTCGAATCCGGTCATACTCTTCAGCAGCGCCTGCGCCTTCTCGAATGTGCTCTCGGTCACCGCCTCGCTGCCGTTGTAGCTCATGATGTCGAAGTGCAGGGGCACCTTCACCGGCGGCATGTAGGATACTCCCGTGCGCACCTGCACCACATTGCCCACAGGCAGGGCAATGTCGAGGCCTACGCCCGTAGTGCCCACTGTGAGGCCTAAGTCGAGATGGTTGAGTATGTTGGAGTCGCTTTTGGGGGCTTTTGAGGCTATGCCCGGCTGTGCGGCTTGTGCCGATTGGAAGCCGGCAGAGCCTCCGTCGTCGGCCACGGCGTAGAGCGAGCTTGCGCCCACGGCAAGCATTATCGACAAAAGTTTTGCTGCAAAATGCTTCATTGGAATTAAGTTTGAGTAAATAAATTTGCGCAAATGTAGTAAATAAGTGACAAATTGTAGCGAAAAAACGGGTTGGTTGTGTTTAGTTGGTGAATTTTACAAAACTTTAACATATCAATCGTGCCGTTAATCTGTTATATAATTGATGCGGGCAGCTTGAGTTGACTGAAAACAGCCTGTTTGAGCCAAATAGCGTCAAAAATTGTGGAATGATGCCAAAAGTGGGAGAAAAATGGCGTTTTGGTGAAAATTTGCATTAAAAGTTTGGTAGATTCATAAAAGATGTTTAGCTTTGCAAGGTTATTAACAAAAAACTAAAGAATATAAACCGGTTAAAATTATCATAAAACGGAAACCGACACTTAGCTAATTCATAGTATGATAAACAAAAAAATAATTATATTTACTAATTCAAATCTATAGAGATGAAAAGAAAATTACTAAACGGATTGCTTGCCCTTGCCATAATCGTGGCAGGTGCGGGTGTTTTCAGTTCTTGTAAGGACACTAACGAGGACATGATTTCCCAGACAAAAAGCGATTTGCTGGCCGAATTACAGGCAAAGGAGACTACTCTCCGCTCTCTTATCACCGCTCTTGAGGAGGCTCAGAAGCAGTGCAAGCAGCAGTGTGAACAAAATCTTAAAAATGAGATTAACCGCATTACGCTTGAGCTCAATGCAGCTATCGACAAGAAGGCCGACAAGACCTATGTTGACAGCTTAAAGAATGAACTCGACAGAGCCTTCCAGCTATTAAGCACCTTGCAGGGTGACTTGGATATTGCCGAAGATAAAATTGATAAAAATAAGAAAGAAATAGACGCCTTGAGGAAGATGCTTGAGAATCTCGGCGTGACGGGAACCACCTCAATCGTCATAACCAATCCCGACGGCTCTACTACCGAGGTTGCAAATCTCCAAGATATGGTTAATGCCATGAATATGAACATTACCAATATCTACAATACTCTCAATCAGCTTAGCACTGATATGAGTCTTGCGTTGGAAAACATGAACAAAACCATCGAAGGCCTTCAGGGTCAGATTACCGCTCTCGACAAGAAGTTGACCGAGGGATATGTTACTAAGGAGGAGTATGAGCAGGCCAAAACTGAATTGCAGAATGCTATCACTACAATCAACGGCCGCATCGATACTCTCAATCAAAGCATTAAGGACGCCAACAAGCGCATCGATGATCTCAAGACATACGTGGACAATGCCATCGCCGGCTTGAAGCCCGACATTAAGAAGGGAATTGACGCCTACAACTGGATTGAGACCAACAAGTCGCGTCTTGACGCTCTTTGGAATGCTCTCGAAGATTATAAGCAATATGTAAGCAACAACTATGCTACAAAGACGGAGTTGACTACTGCCGTGACTGATCTTGAGAATCGTCTCAAGAAGCAGATCGAAGCCCTCGACAAGAAAATTGAAGACCTTGAGAAAGAGCTTAAAGCCGCTATCGACGCAAAGGCCGACAAGACCTACGTTGACGGCATCAAGTCGCTTTTCGAAGGCGAGATCAAGCGATTGGAGGCTCTTATTTCCGCACTCGACGGCCGTTTGACCTTGACAGAGGAAGATATTAAGCAGTTGGGTATTGATGTTGATGCTCTGAAGACATCGGTTGGTGAAAATGCAAGCGCCATAGAGCTCAACAAGGCCGCTATTGAGGCCCTCAAAAAACGTGTTGAGAAAAACGAGAGTGACATCTCGGACAAT
>JBJEKJ010000048.1:0-10777 GCA_051878575.1 Muribaculaceae bacterium
TCTGTTCAACTCCAACTACGATAAAGTAATCCAGTATCTGGGCTGGCAACACCACGCTTACTATGGCTTTGAGAAAAACATTTTCCATGATACAAAGATAATCATAATTTCATAAACTAATTATAATCCCCACTAAATTTCTACTGACCCTAAATTGTGGGGCGCGCAAAACCGGTGAGCCATGGCTGATGTGAGTAAAAGAAAAAGGCTGTGCCCGATTGGAAGTGCGGCACAGCCTGATAGGTGTGTATGTTTCCCTCCCCCAGAGCACTTGTGGGTGTGGCGGGAGGATGTCGTGCTATGTGAGTGGCGTCAGAGAGCCATTATTCCGGCGAATACCAGTATATAGAATAAAAAGGATAAGAGTGAGGCGATTAGTCCGATGAGGAAGCCCCATTTCACCCATTTGCCGGCGGATGCCGATGCTGCTTTGGCGGCGTCGATATTGCCGGTGCTGAGGAGTGAGTTTACGTTGGCGGCCTTTACGATGGCAACGATTCCGAGCGGAAGGCAGCAGAACAGCGTCACGAGGATAGCCTCTACGAGATAGGTCTTTGGCGGTACTGTGTAGGCCTGTTGTTGCTGTTGTTGATAAGGCTGCTGATATGGTGGCTGCGGCGGCATCTGTTGCTGATGGATGAAAAGATATGACAATTCAGGCACTTGGCCTGCCGGTAGCCATTGAGTCATTCCCTCTCTCCACACAAGCGTGTTGATTGTAATTCCGTGGCTCGGCAACTCTTTCTCATCGATTGGACCCACTTGTTGTCCATTTTCTGCAATATAATATTTCATAGCTCAACAATTTTATGATATTTTTCTACAAAGCTACGCCTTTTAGTTGAGAAAAACATCAATTTGGAGAAAAAATCGCCAAGAAACTGTGAATTAATGCGCGGATATGTGGCCGCCGCGTCGGGCAATTAGCCCTCGGTTCCATGTGTGACAGCTCTCCGCCGATGCTGCCGATAGCGGGAGAGGGAATTAGCTCAACAATGCGCATTTGGCCGAAATCGCCCCTGTGGCAATCGCGAGGCGCTGATTTATGCCGTTCGTGCCGTTTGCATAGCAGCACAGCATAAATGCGTGGCGTTTGTGGCGTTTGAGAGGGGTTTGAAGGGCTTGAAGCGTTTGAACAAAAAAATTTAGGACAATATTGATTTGATATATAAAAACATATATGAAAAACAACCTCATAATAGATATTTTGCTTAACTTTGCGTATTAATTTATAATTGAATAACTGCAGAAACAATGTTTAACAAGATCGAAATAGAGCGATTCAGGGGCATAAGGCATGCTTCTATAGATGGCTTTAAGCGGATTAATCTTTTCTTTGGAAAGAATAATTGCGGGAAGTCTTCGTTGTTGGAGTCGTTGTTTTTAGCCAGTGGGTTATCAAATCCCTTGCTTCCTATCCATGTGAACTTTATGCGTGGTTATAGTAAAGCCCGATTGAATGACCTTAAATTAGATTTTTATAATTTAGATTCAAGTCTGCCAATTCATATCCGAATGGAGAATGAAGAAAAACGTGACTTGAAGATAACTCTTTTTGAACAAAAACAAAATAATGTATCTTTAAATGCTGACGATACAAATATCCTTTCAAATGTCGAAGAAGGTAAATATGGTTTAAAATTTGATTTTAAAATCAATGACCGGCATTATGAGTCACAGTTGCATTTTGATTCCGCAAACTCAACAGATGCAACTCGTATTGTATCGAAACAATATGTCGAATCGCTAAGATGTACATATTTAAGCCCTAAGTATGATTTTAGTGCATCAATTCAGGGTCTTAAAAATATTCTTCAGAATAAAGACGAGCACTTTATTGTTGAGGGTCTTAAATTAATAGAACCTCGAGTAGGAGACTTTATCTTTACTGATAAAGAAATGCTTGTTGATGTGGGCTTGGCGAAACGTATTCCTGTTAATATGATGGGAGATGGCGCAAGGAAGATTGTTTCTCTTCTAACCGCTGTATATGATTGTAAGGATGGCGCTTTACTTATTGATGAGATAAGTAATGGTTTTCATTATTCCATAATGTGCAGTTTGTGGAAAGTTCTTATAAATGCAGCCATTAGGAACAATACACAATTGTTTATAACAACTCATGATGTTGATTCTATAAAAGGATTGCGTGATGCCGCTCTTGATTCATATAAAGATATTGTTGCGACCTTTAAATTATTGAAAACTAATGATGATGAATTAAAGGCATATCACTATTCTTTGGAAAGTATAGACTATTCTATTAACCAAAAAATTGAAGTGAGGTAATATGAATAGGATTTTCATAGAAGCTGGGGATAAGGCAACACCGGAATATAATTTCCTTAAAGCATTCGTGAATTTGCATTTTCCTGCCAAGGATGTTGATTTTATATGCATTGGAGGAATTGGTAACCTTTTTAATGAGACCAACAAAAATCAGATTTTTCAAGCTCAAGAAGTTGGAGAGCAGGTGCTTATTCTAATTGATGCAGATACCATTACCAAAGGGTACGGTTTTGCGAAGCGTAAAGCAGACATAGATAATGAAATGCAGACGCTTAAGCTTTCTGTCCCATACTTCATCTATCCAAACAACAATGATGATGGAGACATTGAAACTTTAATGGAATCTGCCGCTCGCCGTGATTTGCATCAAGTATTCTTTGACTGTTTTGAGGATTACGAGAAATGTGTCTCTGGTGTCAAAGATCAATATGGACAACCATTATATAATACTCCTAATTTGAAAGGTAAGTTACACACTTATATGAATGCCCAAAAGCTGAGTAATAAATTGCGAGGAAAATTGGGAACTGGAAATTGGCTATTTGACAATACTAATTATTGGGATTTAAATGCTGTTGCTTTACAGCCTTTAAAGGACTTTTTAGCTATTAATCTTAAATAAGATATAGTATTACGGACAGCCCAAACAAAAAAATGTCAAAAAAATGTGCGAAAATTTGCAGAATTGGGAAAATGGTTGTAACTTTGCACTCGCAAATCGGGGAAACCGAAATGCAGACCCTTAAACGGTGCGGTAGTTCAGCCTGGTTAGAATACATGCCTGTCACGCATGGGGTCGCGAGTTCGAGTCTCGTCCGCACCGCAGTGGAGAGAGGAAATGAGCAATTTAGTCTTCGGGCTTGTTGCTCATTTTTTTGCATAGCCGCCATCCTCCTCGCCCGATTTTCGGTCAGCGGATTTTCCGGTTGGCAGGGCTGTGGTGTCAGAGCAAAGTGGGCTGAGCCGATTTTTCGGGCACAGCGGATTTTCTCGGTTGTCAGTGAGGTGGTGTCGGAGTAAAGTGTTGCCATTTGTAATATGGAAGGCTCGGCGATTGTGCCCCACAATGCCAAGCAACGGCTCAAGGCCCTTTCCGAATCACACAGTCGCCCCCCATATCACAAATCAACGATAATCTAAAAATCGGCGAAAAAGTGGCGTAATTCATTAATTATTTGTATTTTTGTGGCGTTTTTACTTTTAGTATAGAACATAGAAACGTATCAAACTGTAAAATATAAAAACGAAACGGAGTTGCATTTGTAGCCCCTGAATAACAATAGCGCATACTATGATGATTAGAAAGACATTGGTTTTTGGGTTGCTTCTCGGCTGCTTGGTTATGCCGACAAGCGTGGATGCTGCCTTTTGGCACAAAAAGAAGAAACCCGTGGTTGAGGAGAAGGCTCCCGACAGCGACTATAAGAAGCTGACCGGCAGCGACACCACCTCGGTGACGGGAATACTTAAAGTTATCAACAAGAATGGCAAGTATTATTTTGAGATACCCACTCACCGCATGGGCAAGGACATGCTTGTGGTGAACCGCCTCACGCGCGTGCCCGCCGAGCTCAACGAGGCAGGCGTGAACCGCGGCGTGAACTATGAGACACAGATGGTGCGTTTCGGCATCAGCGACGACAAGAAACGCGTGGTGCTGCGCCAGCAGCGGCCATTGCCCTACGCTCCGGCAGGCGACGCCATAGGCCGTTCCATAGCCGACAATTTCATATCGCCCATTATCGCTACTTTCGACATTGAGGCCTATAACTCCGACTCGACCACCGTCGTTATACAGGTCACCGACCTCTACAACGGCAAGGAGACAAGCGTGAACAATGTGTTCTCAAACATCAATATCCATACGTCGGCGAAATCCGACCTCTCGCGCATAATTTCGATAAAAGCCTACGACAACAATGTGGTGGCAAAATCGGAACTCACCACCAAAGTGACCGAGGGTAACGAGTCGGTGTATATCACCGTGGAGGTAAGCTCCTCGCTCGCGCTCCTTCCCGAGGACCCGATGCCGGTGCGTCTCGACAGTCCGCGCATAGGATATTTCACCACCGACGTGCTCGGCTTCAGCGACGACCAGCAGAAAGTCGACAAGCTGCACTACATTCAGCGTTGGCGCCTCGTGCCGAGCGACACCGCGGCTTATCTTAGCGGCAAGACGGTGCGTCCCGTGAAGCCGATAAAATTCTACGTCGACAGCCGCGTGCCCGTGAAGTGGCGCAAATATCTCATGAAGGGTATCACCGACTGGAACTATGCCTTCGAGAAAATCGGCTTTAAGGACGCTATCGTGGCCGAGATGCTCCCCGACAGCGTGGCAGCCGACGCCGACGACATCAACTACTCCACGCTGATGTATGCCGCAAGCACCAAGATGAACGCCATGGGCCCCTCGACGCTCGACCCGCGCACCGGAGAGATTCTTGAGGCCGACATAATGTGGTGGCACAACGTGCTCTCGATGCTTCAGCAGTGGCTCACCGTGCAGACCGGCGCCGTGAATCCCGCCGTGCGCGCCACGGTGCTCCCCGACGACGTGATGGGCGACGCCATACGCTTCGTGATTTGCCATGAGGTGGGGCACTCGCTCGGATTGCGCCACAACATGATAGCCTCGGCGGCATTCCCCACCGACTCCCTGCGGTCCAAGACGTTCACCGACCGCATGAACTGCACGGCAGCGTCGATAATGGACTATGCGCGATACAACTATGTGGCGCAGCCCTCCGACGGCGTGACAAAACTGTCGCCAAATATCGGGCCTTACGACCTGCTCGCGATAGAATACGGCTACCGATGGTTTGGAACAAAGTCGGTTGAGGCTGAGCGTGCCGACCTCGCCGCACTGCTTGCCGCCCACAAAGGCGACCTCTACCGATATAGCGAGGCGCAGTCGTCGCGCGACGCCGTCGATCCACGCGCCCTCAGCGAGGACCTCGGCGACGATGCCGTGAAATCGGCAACCTGCGGTATCAGAAACCTGAAAATAGTCATGGACAATGTGGTGAGATGGACAACCACCGGCGAGCCCGGCCAGACCTACGACGAGGCGTCGAGGCTTCACTACGCCGTGGTGAACCAGTGGAACAACTATATGTATCACGTGCTCGCCAACGTGGGCGGCATCTACTTGGAGAACACCAACGTGGGCGACGGACAGGCCACGTTCACCTTCGTGCCGCGCGAGAAGCAGCGTGAGGCGGTGCAGTTCCTTATCGACAATGTGTTCACATATCAGAAGTGGCTCTTTGGCAGCGATCTCGGCCGATTCACCTTCCTTAATAAGAATACACCGCGCGGAGTGGTGGAGTATGCCCCGTCGCAGATAATGCGCAATGCCCAGGCCTATCTGTTCTACGACCTTATGGAGAACGACCGCCTGATGCGAATGCTTGAGAACGAGATGCAGAACGGCAAAAAGGCATATACGGCCGTCGACCTTATGAACGACTTGCACCGCAGTATTTTCGCCGTGACTATAGCCGGCGGAGTGCCCGACGTCGTGACACGCAACACGCAGAAGCTCTTTGTCGACGCCCTTATCACAGCCGCCGCGTCGGTTGAGGGAATAAAGGTGAACAAGCGGATTGCCGACACTGACGGCTGCCTCGCCACCGCCGACGAGACTCTTGCAATGCTGTGGGGAGAGCGCATACTCGATGCCGATGACCATGCGCTATGCTCATGTGGCGACGACCACGAGCGCATGGGGCGTCGACGCGAACTCAGCTTCTACGGCTCGCAAATCAACCGCACAAGCGACGCCATATCGGTGAAGCGCGGAGAGCTGCTGCGCATCAGGGATCTGCTCAAGCGCAACGCCGCGATAGCCGACGAGGCCGCCCGCTATCACTACAAGGACCTGATTTTGCGCATCGACAATGCGCTCGACGTCAAGCAGTGAGCGTAGAGGCGTGTCTTTCACGAGAAATCACTACTATTCATTATAAATAACTTATTTTTTGAGTCGAATGAAGAAATTTGCAAGTATAATCCTATTGACAATAGCCGGGGTGATGATGGCCCATGCCTCGGACGTGGTGCTTCAGGGCAAGGTGATAGCCGCCGACGACGGCGAACCGCTCATAGGCGCCACGGTGGTGGTGACATCAAAGGAGCTGAAGCGTGCCGGCAGTGCGAGGATCAACGTAAGCGCCATGACCGACGTCGACGGAAACTTCACCATCAGCGTGCCCGAGGGCGTGCGCGAGATTGAGTGCCGCTATATCGGCTACAAGGAGGCTGTGGTGGGCGTCGACAAGGCCCATACCGCCGACATGGTGATAAAAATGAGCTCCGAGGCCACCGAGCTGAGCGAGGTGGTGGTGACAGGCTACCAGAAAATAGAGAAGCGCAAGCTCACCGCGTCGATACAGACGGTGAGCGTCGACGACAACATGCTCGGAAGCGCAATGAGCATCGATCAGGCACTTGCCGGACAAATATCGGGCCTTGCGTCTACGGCTACCTCGGGAGCGCCCGGCGCCTCGCCGAAAATACGCATCCGTGGCACCTCGTCGCTCAACGGCACGCAGGACCCGCTTTGGGTGCTCGACGGCATACCTCTTGAGGGCACTGAGATTCCCTCGATGGAGGAGCTTAAGGACATCGACAACATCTATTCGACGGCTATCGCCGGCATCAATCCCTCCGATATCGAGAGCGTGACGGTGCTGAAGGATGCCGCAGCCACGGCAATCTACGGAGCCCGTGCCGCTAATGGCGTGATAGTGATTACCACCAAGAGCGGAAAGGCGGGAAAGACGAAAGTGAACTTCTCCACGCGCCTCACCCTCTCGCCGCGTCAGGGTATCGGCCGATTGAATCTGCTCAGCTCCGACGAGAAAGTCGACCTTGAGCTGGCACTGCTCGGCTCCGACTATACCTATCGTGAGAACAAGGGTCAGGTGGCGCGAATAATTGGCGCCGCGGGCGAGAAGGCGGCCTACGTAGCAGGTGGATGGAATGCCCTGTCCACTGCCACACAGCAGCAAATAAATGCTTTGCGATCGGTGAGCACCGACTGGAACGATATCCTGTTCAGGAATACTTTCAATCAAGAGTATAACCTAAGTCTTTCGGGCGGCAATGACAAGGCCACCTACTACACCTCGCTCGGCTACAACAGTGAGCGTGGAAACGTGGTGGGAGTGGAGGCCGACCGCCTCAACGTGACGGCAAAGACTACCTACCGCCTCAGCCGAAAGCTGAAGGTGGGGGCGTCGATTTTCGCCAACCGGCGTGTGAACAAGTCGAATATGACCGACGCCGACGGATTCACCAACCCGGTGTACTACTCCCGGCGCGCGAACCCCTACCAGACGCCATTTAATGCCGATGGCAGCTACAATTACGACACCGACATTCAGGGACGCGGCGACTCCGACCTTAAATTCAACATTTTTGAGGAGCGCAACGGCACCGACTACAAGTTGGAGACAAAATCGGTGTCGGCGATTTTCGATGGTGAGTTCCGATTCAATGAGCAGCTCAAGGTGCTCACGCAGGTGGGCCTTCAGCTCGACGACGCTGCAAAGGAGCAGGTGGCCGACGCCGAGACCTACACCATGCGCAAGGACGTGGAGCGCACCACGCTCTCGATTCTCGACGGCAAGTCGTTCCTTCCCTACGGCGGGAAGAAACTCGCCTCCAACAGCTCCAACTCGCAGGTGACGTGGAAGCTGCAAGGCGAGTATAGCGCCAAATTCGCCAATATCCACGAGGTGGAGGCCATGGTGGGAACGGAAATTCGCAAGACATGGTACAAATCGGTGAGTGCCAACGGCTACGGCTACGACCGCAAGACCTTGCAGACCAAGCCGGTGATTTTCCCCAATGAGTCGTGGGCGAAGCTATATCCGCTATACAACGAGAGCTATGTGGAGAATGCCTTCGCGTCGTTCTTCGCCACAGGCTCCTATACATTCAAGCACCGCTACACCGTGGGCGGAAGCGTGCGCTTCGACGGCTCCGACATGTTTGGCGTGGCGAAGAAATACCGCTTCCTGCCGCTCTACTCGGTGAGCGGACTGTGGAGATTGAGCGACGAGCCGTGGCTTGAGGACGCTGAGTGGCTCAACAACCTCGCCTTGCGAGCATCCTACGGTATTCAGGGAAATATCGACAAGAACACGTCGTCGTATGTGATGGGCGACTATCAGAATGTGACAATACTGCCCGGAAACACCGAGGAGATAATCTCGGTGAGCACCCCGCCCAACACCAAGCTGCGCTGGGAGAAGACAAAGACGTTCACCGCAGGAGTGGACTTCGGCGTGCTCAACAATGCAATCAACCTCAGTGTCGACGTCTACAACCGCAAGGGCAGCGACCTTATAGCCACGCAGATGCTTGCCCTCGAGAGCGGTTTCGCCTCGATGCTCGTCAATTGGGCGAGCCTGCGCAACACCGGTGTGGAGATAAGCATCGGAACACGCAACATCCACACCAAGGACTTTATGTGGATGACCAACTTCAACTTTGCCTACAACAACAACAAGGTGCTGCGAGAGCAGATTCCCGAAAATCAGACCACTCCCGGCCGTGAGGGATACCCCGTAGGGGCTATTTTCGCACTAAAGTCGGCGGGACTCGACGCCGAGGGCTATCCGCTCTTCTACAACAAGCAGGGCGAGAGGGTGACGGCCACCGAGCTCCTCAAGCTGAACAGTGCCGGCGCAAGCACCCTCACCGCCGCCGAGCAGCGCGATCTCTACAGCTATATCGGATCGGCTGAGCCGCTTTTCTCGGGAGGATTCAACAACACGTTCACATATCGTAACTGGGAGCTTGCCGTGAACTTCATCTTCAACCTGAAGATGTTCGTGCGCTGCACGCCATCCTACTCGCTCGCCAATTTCGACCGTGGAATGAACACCAACCGCGACATTCTCGACCGCTGGACCCCGACCAACACCGACGGGCAGCTCCCACGCCTTATCAACAGCACCGACCGCCCTGCCGAGTACATCCAGTATGCCGAGTTCGGGTTGTATGAGATGACCGACCCGTGGGTGCGACGTTGCGACTACGTGCGCTTGCAGAATCTTCGCCTCGCCTACACCCTCCCGTCGGAGCTCACCCGCAAGGCGCACATCGACCGTGTCACGGTGGGTGTGGAGGGCAGGAATCTGCTCGTTTTCGGCTCCGACTACAAGAATTATCTCGACCCCGAGACTATGGGCAACCAATTCGCGCAGCCAATCGCAAAATCGGTGTCGTTCAGCCTCAACGTGGCTTTCTAAATGCAAAGGAAAATGGTAAAATCAATAAAAAAGTCAGAAATGATGAAAAAGACAATATATAGAACACTTTTGGCCGTGGTGATGACCTCCGCAATGGGCAGTTGCGATGATTTTCTCGACATTCAGCCCACCGGACGAGTGATAATCACCACTGCGAAGGAATATCGCGAGATGCTCACGCAGGCCTACTCCATCGTTCCCGAGGACCGAGGACTTGCCACATTCCGCAGCGATGAGTTCACTATGGACCAGACACTGTCGGCGGAGGACCTGAGCAGCTACCGCGACATCTGGCTGTGGAACGACGTCAGCCCCGACGATGCCACGTCGACGTTCAGTTGGCGAGGCTACTATCAGGTGATCTACGAGGCCAACTACACTATCGAGAGCCGCGACAAAATCACTGAGGGAACTGCTGATGAAATCAATCAGCTTGTGGGCGAGAGCTATATGCTTCGCGCATATATGCACTTCCTCATGGTGAACCTATATGGCGAGCCATATACCGCGCTTGCCGACCCGTATTCGAGCAAGGCGGTGCCGCTGAAGCTCGATACCGACGCTTTCGCCATTCTGTCGCGCAACACCGTGGGCGAGATTTTCGACCGTGTGCTCAGCGACATCGACGAGGCCGAGAAGCTGCTCAACGTGGAGAGCTGGCCCGTGGGCTACAATTATCGCTTCACCACCCTGTCGGTGGATGCGCTGCGCTCGCGCGTGTATCTCTACATGGGGCGTTGGGCAGATGCTCTTGCCGCCTCCAAGCGCGTGCTCGAGAAGAAGCCCGAGCTTTCCGACCTCACCGCCGAGCTGCCTAATGCCTACAACTCGGTGGAGTCGATTGTGGCGCTCGAGGAGGTGATGACCGCCAACTATGCCCGTGCCGGCAAGGTGAACCGCGACCTCTTCAGGCTCTACAACAGCAACGACCGCCGCCGTGCCAAATACTACAAGCAGCTGACGGCATCGAACATTCAGCTTCTCAAAGGCGGCAGCAGCACGTATTCGTGCTCGATGCGCACCGGCGAAATCTATCTTAATGCAGCCGAGGCTGCGCTCGAGACAGGCGAGGGTGGCATGGACGATGCCCGCAAATATCTGCTCACACTGATGCGGAGCCGCTACACCGACTCCTACTACGCGCAGCGTGAGGCTGAGGTGACGGCAATGTCGCGCGCTGAGCTGCGCGAGGAGATCTACGCTGAGCGCCGCCGAGAGCTCGCTTT
>JBJEKJ010000049.1:0-10507 GCA_051878575.1 Muribaculaceae bacterium
ATCGGTCTTATCAACGGACGTCCCTACGAGATATTCACAGGTCTTGCCGACGACGACGAGGGTATTTTCTGCCCGAAATCGGTGAGCAAGGGCAAAATAATCAAGGCCGTCGACGAGAATGGCAACAAGCGCTACGATTTCCAATTCATCAACAAGCGCGGCTACAAGACCACAATCGAGGGACTTTCGGATAAGTTCAATCCCGAGTTCTGGAATTATGCAAAACTTATTTCGGGAGTGCTCCGCTATGGAATGCCAATCGATCAGGTGCTGAAACTCGTAGGAGGACTTGAGCTCGACAGTAAGTCGATCAACACGTGGAAGATGGGCGTGGAGCGCGCATTGAAGAAGTATCTGCCCAATGGCACGAAGGCAAGCGGACAAAAGTGTCCGAATTGCGGACAGGAGACACTGATCTATCAGGAAGGTTGCCTGATTTGCACATCATGTGGCACGTCGAAGTGTGGCTAAGACATAGATTGAATTAATAAAGTATATTATTTTTGGAGGTTGACTCAATAAAAATAGGTCAACCTCCTTCTTTTTGCAAAAAAATTATTACCTTTAGCAAATAATTAGCGCTATCGGAATTGAATACTAATATCAAGATTAAATATAACTTATGAAGCTTACTTTTAATATCGATTATCGCACTAATTGGGGCGAATCGGTTTATTTGATTGGTGATATTCCCGAGTTGGGTGATAGTCAGGAGGGAAAAGCCATAAAAATGACGTTCGACGGCGAGAGCAAATGGAGTTGCATCGTGTCGTTGCCTGATACTACAGGCGGGTTCACTTATCGTTATGTTGTGAAATCCGACAGTGGAGTGTTGAGAAGGGAATGGGGAGCCGCACGCTCTTTCGTTGCACTGAAGAAAGTGACCGACTACGATATTTTCGATAGTTGGCAGGATATGCCCGAGGATAAGCCGCTATATTCGTCGGCATTCACGCATGGCATTTTCTCGCGCGGCACCACTGAGTGCATGAGTGAATTTGCCGGCGGCAAATTGCTTATAAAAGTCAATGCGCCATACGTAAAGCGCGAGCAGGTGCTTGCTATTTGCGGAGGATGCGAGGCCCTCGGCAGCTGGGACGTTGAGAAAGCCGTGGAGATGTGCGACTGTAATTTCCCGGAGTGGAGCGTCGCCGTGGATCTGAACAAGTGCAAGGAAAATGTGGAATACAAATTCCTCATTCTCGATAAGAAAACTCGGGAGGTGGTCGCTTGGGAGTATTGCTCCAACCGCGTTTTCACGCAATGTCCCATAAAGCGGTCGGCCGCAGTGATAGTGAGCGGGCTTACTTTTGCCAATCCAATGCCAAACTGGCGCGGCTCAGGAACAGCAATTCCCGTATTCTCGCTGCGTTCTGAGGAGGACTTCGGCGTGGGAGATTTTTGCGACCTCTACAAGATGGTTGACTGGGCTGCCCTAACCGAGCAGAAGATTCTCCAGATACTGCCCATCAACGACACTACCATGACCCACACCTGGACCGACTCATATCCCTATAATGCCAATTCTACTTTTGCGCTTCATCCTATGTTCCTGCGACCTGAGGCTATCGGCATTCTGAGCGACGGGACCAAGCGTGAGGAGTATCGCCGCATCGCCAATGAGCTTAATGCTCTTGCCGAGATCGACTATGAGCGCGTGAACGACACCAAGGCAGCATATCTTAAAGACCTATTTGCAGAGTTCGGTGCCGAAACTGTGGCTTCTGAGGCGTTCAAGACGTTTGTCGAGCGCAATGAGTATTGGCTGAAGCCCTACGCCGCATTCTGTGTGCTTCGCGACGCCAAGGGCACTGCCGATTTCCGTCAGTGGGGCAAATATGCGTCGTATGACGTAAAGATGATCAACCGCTTCTGCGACGAAAATCGCAATGATGTGGATTTCATCTATTTCCAGCAATATCATCTCGACAAGCAACTGCGTGAGGTGCGCGACTACGCCCACTCCAAGGGCGTGGTGCTCAAGGGCGATATCCCTATCGGAATCAGCCGAATGAGCGTGGATGCCTGGGTCTCGCCGCAATTGTTCTATATGGACTGCCAGGCCGGTGCTCCGCCCGATGATTTCTCGGTGATGGGGCAGAACTGGGGATTCCCCACATATAACTGGGAGGAGATGAACAAAGACGGCTTCCAATGGTGGAAAAACCGCTTCAAGAAGATGTCGGAATATTTCGACGCCTATCGCATCGACCACATTCTCGGCTTTTTCAGAATATGGCAGATTCCGATGAAGGCCGTTCACGGATTACTTGGCACTTTCAATCCGGCATTGCCTTATTCAGCCGATGAGTTGCGCAACAACTACGATTTTTGGATAAACAAGGATTGGCACACCACTCCATATATAATGGATTATTTCTTGGGTGACTTTTTCGGAGAGTACACCGACGAGGTCAAGAACACGTTCCTGTATCAGAAGGGCGATGGACGCTATGGGCTTAAAGAGTTTGTCGACACTCAGCGCAAGGTGGAGGAGTATTTCGCCTCTCGCGAGAAAAGCGAGAAGAATGAGCGCGTAAAGAATGCCTTGCTCGGACTTATCGACGATGTGCTGTTCATTGAGGATGCCGAGCAGCATGATATGTATCATCCACGTATCTCAGCCCAGTTCACATATATCTACCGCTCGCTCAGCGACTATGAGAAATGGTGCTTCGACCGCCTCTATAACGACTTCTTCTATCATCGCCACAATGATTTCTGGTATGGAAAGGCAATGTGGAAGTTGCCGCCGCTAATCAATGCGACCGATATGCTTGTGTGCGGTGAGGACCTCGGCATGATACCCGACTGTGTGGCTTCGGTTATGCAGTCGCAAAAAATACTCTCACTTGAGATTCAACGAATGCCCAAAGATCCGGCAATGGAGTTTGGCGACACCTACCGCTATCCATATTATTCGGTTTGCACCACCTCCACTCACGATATGCCGGGCATAAGGGCATGGTGGGAGGAGAACCGCGAGAGCACTCAGCATTTCTACAACAACGTGATGCACGAGAATGGCAGCGCTCCCTATTTTGCCGAGCCGTGGGTGTGCGACCGTATCGTCACCATGCACCTTGAGTCGCCAGCCATGCTCACCATTCTGCCACTTCAGGATTGGCTCTCGATTAATGGAGTATTGCGTCGCGAGAACCCCAATGAGGAGCAAATAAATGTGCCGGCAAATCCACGTCACTACTGGCGCTATAGAATGCACCTATCTCTCGAGTCGCTGCTTGCCGATGATGTGTTCAACACATATCTGCGCGACAAAATTCGCCAAAGCGGACGCTGAGCACGTGGAGCCGTGACGGCAACATCCTAATGACAGTGGCATTGGCGCATTGCCGATATATACACTGCGGGGCGGCTGATATGATTCAGTCGCCCCGCAGTGTCGTATATCTGTGTGTAGTAGTGTCGAGGTGCGATTTGTTACAGGTCGATTGCATCCTTCACCTTCTCGGGCAGCAGTGCGATATCGATAACATCCTTTATTGTGCTCACATAATGGAAAGTAAGTCCTTTTAGATATGTATCCTTGATTTCGTCGATGTCCTTGCGGTTCTCGTTGCAAAGTATTATATCGGTGATTCCGGCGCGTTTGGCGGCAAGAATCTTCTCCTTGATGCCACCTACCGGCAACACCTTTCCGCGTAGCGTGATTTCACCCGTCATGGCAAGGTTGGGGCGCACTTTCCGCTGAGTGAACGATGATACGAGTGAGGTGACCATTGTCACTCCGGCCGATGGCCCGTCTTTAGGGATGGCGCCTTCGGGGACATGGATGTGAACATTGTATTTGTCGAACAGCTCATAGTTGATGCCGAATTGTGCGCTATGTGCTTTCAGATACTGTAAAGCTATCACTGCCGATTCCTTCATCACATCGCCGAGGTTGCCTGTGAGAGTGAGTTTCTCGCCCTTTCCTTTTGAGAGTGATGACTCAACAAACAGTATCTCACCACCTACGGCGGTCCATGCAAGTCCGGTCACTACGCCGGCAAACTCATTGCCCTCATATTTGTCGCGGTTATAGTCCTCGGCACCGAGATATTCGCGCAGATTTGCGAGCGACACGGAGTGGGGGAATTGCTCGTTCGACGCTTTAAGACGGGCAATTCGGCGAAGCACTTTTGCGATTTTCTTGTCGAGCTCGCGCACTCCCGACTCACGGGTGTAGGACTCGATGATTTTCGCTATTGTCGCTTTCGGAAAATCGATTTCCTTTGGTGAGAATCCGTTTTCGGCAAGTTGCTTGGGAATGAGATGCTTGCGGGCTATCTCCACTTTTTCCTCCTGAATGTAGCCGTTAATCTCTATTATCTCCATACGGTCGAGGAGCGGTTGCGACAGCTCGGCAAGCGAGTTGGCTGTCGCTATGAAGAGAATTTTCGACAAGTCGTAGTCGATGTCGATGTAGTTGTCGTGGAAATGGCTGTTCTGTTCAGGGTCGAGCACCTCAAGCAGGGCCGACGACGGGTCGCCTTTGAAGTCTTGTCCGAGCTTGTCGATTTCGTCGAGTACAAACACGGGGTTTGAGCTCTTGCTCTTAATCAGGCCTTGTATGATACGGCCGGGCATCGCTCCGATATATGTGCGTCGGTGCCCCCTGATTTCGGCCTCGTCGTGAAGGCCGCCGAGCGACACCCTCACATAGTTGCGATCGAGAGCGTCGGCAATCGACTTTCCAAGTGATGTCTTTCCTACGCCCGGAGGGCCATAAAGGCATAGTATGGGCGCTTTCATGTCGCCACGAAGTTTCAGTACGGCAAGCTGCTCAAGAATGCGGTCTTTCACCTTCTCCAACCCGTAATGGTCTTTGTTGAGTTTCGACTCCACCTTTTTCAGGTTGAAATTGTCGTTGGTAAACTCGTTCCAGGGCAGGTTGAGCACCGTGTCGAGGTAGGAATACTGCACGAAGAAGTCGGGCGACTGTGGATTAATCCGCTCGAGTTTCTTCAATTCTTTCTCGAATGTCGCTGCGGTCTCCTGATTCCATTTTTTGCTTTCCGCTCGTTTTGCAAGTTCCTCGATATCGTCGTCGGAAGTCGTTCCAAGCTCGTCTTGGATGGTGCGTATCTGCTGTTGCAGGAAGTGCTCGCGCTGCTGTTGCGAGAGGTCCTCGCGCGTCTTTGTCTGTATGTCGGCCTTCAATGCGAGGAATTGAGCCTCCTTTGCCAGGAAGGCATAGAGCTTGTAGGCGCGTTTCTTTATCGATTTTTCCTCAAGCAGAGTCTGCTTCTGGGCAGGAGAGATGGGCATGTTTGCCGCAAGGAAATTGATAAGATATATCACATTGTCGATATTCTTAATGGCAAACATCATCTCCTTGCCGCCGTCGATATTTTTCAGTATATTCGTCACAATCTCCTTAATCGACAGCATCAGTGCCGCAAACTCCTTGTCGTTGGGGTCGGGCAGCTCGTCTTCCGATATAGTGATGTTTCCTCGTAGGAATGGCACGTTTGTGGTGATGCCGTCGAGGAGGAAACGTGAACGGCCCTGAAGAATCACATTGGTGGTGTTGTCGGGCAGCTCAAGCACCTTCACGATGTCGGCCACGACACCGGTTTTGTATAAGTCGTCAATGCCTGGATCCTCAGTCTCGCCGCTGCGTTGGCACACCACGCCAATCGGCAGCTTGTTCTGTTGGGCTGCGTTGATTAATTCCATGGATTTCGTGCGTCCTACGGCAATTGGCAATGTTATCCCCGGAAAGAGCACCATATTGCGCAGGGCAAGAATAGGCACGTCGGTGGTTCCTATTTCGGGTTCGTTTTCGCCGTTTGGGTCTCTCTCAACCTTTATTTCGGCAAAAATAGGCATTATATGTGGAGTTTCATCGCTCGGTGTATTGTCAAAATCGTTGAAAAATTTTATCATAATAAAAAGCTATTAATATCAAGAATTTGCTATAAATCCCAAGTGTCTATATAGCAAAATAGATGCCAAAATTACTCATTTATTTCCTATGTAGAAAAGATTTCCGATTATTTTTGATATTATTGTCCAATTTAGCGATTTCTTAATTGCGCAATGCGAGGCAACATCTAAAACGTGACTGCATTTTGCCATATTGGCACACAAAGACGCCCCTATAATGAAGCATGATGGCTGCTGAATTATAGGGGCGTTCGATAGTGTGAATGAATGTAGATCGATTATGTGTCACCGAATGGCCTTAATGAGGCTTGTCAGTTTCGGAATTGTAGGGCGTCGTTCGATGCGTCGATGATAATCGGCTTCTCGCGGTTCACTTTTTGTGCAAGGATGTCTTTCGACAGCTCGTTGAGCACAAGACGGTGGATGGCACGTTTCACAGGACGTGCGCCAAACTCGGGGTTGTAACCCTCACGAGCGAGCAGATTCATTGCCGCATCGGTTATTTGAAGCTCTATTCCGTTCTTTGCAAGCAGTTTGCGTATGCCATTGATTTGCAATTCCACAATCTGCTTTATCTCAGGCTCACTAAGGGGCGTGAACATTATAATCTCATCAATACGGTTCAGGAACTCCGGACGCACACGCTGCTTCAACAGTTCGAGAACCTCATTTTTGGTACTCTCAATCAGCTCGTCGCGGTTGGAGTCGGTGAGTTTCTCCATGCGCTCCCGTATTAGCTCCGAACCGAGGTTCGACGTCATGATGATAATGGTGTTCTTGAAGTTCACCAATCGTCCCTTGTTGTCGGTCAGTCGGCCGTCGTCGAGCACCTGAAGCAATATGTTGAACACGTCGGGATGCGCTTTCTCTATTTCATCGAAAAGCACTACGGAGTAAGGCTTGCGCCGCACAGCCTCGGTGAGCTGTCCGCCCTCGTCATAGCCTACGTAGCCCGGAGGCGAACCGATAAGTCGTGTTACCGAGAATTTCTCCTGATACTCGCTCATGTCGATACGCGTCATCATATTCTCGTCGTCGAACAGATATTCGGCAAGAGCCTTGGCAAGCTCGGTCTTTCCCACACCTGTCGTTCCGAGGAAGATGAAAGAGCCGATAGGGCGGCGAGGGTCGTTAAGCCCTGCGCGGCTGCGTCGCACTGCATCGGAAATAGCCCTTATGGCATCTTCCTGACCTACAACGCGCTTGTGCAGCTCGTCCTCAAGATGCAGCAGCTTGTCCTTCTCGCTCTGTACCATCTTCATCACCGGTATGCCCGTCCATCTCGACACCACCCCGGCAATGTCGTCGGCATCGACCTCCTCTTTTATCAGAGCCTTGTCGCCCTGCATCAGTTTCAGCTGTTCCATTGTGCGCGCATTCTCGTCCTGCTTCTGCTTTATGCGTGAATAGCGTATTTCAGCCACGCGAGCATAGTCGCCTTCTCGCTCGGCACGCTGAGCCTCAAAATTCAGTTGCTCAATGTCGATTTTATTCTGCTGAATGCGGTTGATCAGCTCTTTTTCCGATTTCCATTTGGCAGTGTACTCACGCTCGGTGTCGCGCAAGTTTGCCAATTCACGGTCAAGCTCTGCCATCTTCTGCGAGTCGCCCTCGCGCTTGATAGCCTCACGCTCAATCTCGAGCTGAGTGATTTTTCGCATTATCTCGTCGAGCGACTGAGGAACCGAGTCGATCTCAAGCCGCAGCTTTGCCGCAGCCTCATCAATAAGGTCGATGGCCTTATCGGGGAGAAAGCGGTCGGTGATATAACGCTCTGATAGCTGTACGGCGGCAATAATCGCCTCATCGCGTATCCGCACCTTGTGATGGTTTTCGTAACGCTCCTTCAATCCGCGTAGAATCGCTATTGCGCTCTCCTCGTCGGGCTCGTCGATCATCACTTTCTGGAATCGGCGCTCAAGAGCCTTGTCCTTCTCAAAATACTTTTGGTATTCGTCGAGTGTCGTGGCACCTATGCTGCGCAGTTCGCCTCGGGCAAGAGCCGGCTTAAGGATATTGGCGGCATCCATAGCCCCCTCGCCCTTTCCGGCGCCTACAAGGGTGTGAATCTCGTCGATAAACAGTATTATCTCTCCGTTCGACCGGATTATCTCGTTCACGATGGCCTTCAGCCTCTCCTCAAATTCTCCCTTATATTTGGCTCCGGCAACTAAGGCTCCCATGTCGAGTGAATACACTTGCTTGCTTTTCAGGTTCTCGGGCACGTCGCCACGCACGATGCGCTGGGCAAGGCCTTCGGCGATGGCCGTTTTTCCCGTACCCGGCTCACCGATAAGCATTGGGTTGTTCTTCGTTCGGCGGCTGAGAATTTGCAGCACACGTCGAATCTCATCGTCACGGCCTATTACAGGGTCGAGCTTTCCGCTTCGCGCGCGCTCATTGAGGTTGATTGCATATTTGCTCAGTGCATTATATTGGTCCTCGGCACCTTGCTCCTTCACCGTCTGTCCCTTGCGGAGCTCGTCGATGGCTTTAGTCAGCTCGCTCTCGCTCATTCCGGCATCTTTCAATATGGACGCGGCGCTATTCGATGATAGCAGTATGCCCATGAGCAGCATTTCAAGCGAAACGTATTGGTCGCCACGTTTCTGAGCGCAAGCCGATGCTTTCTCCAAAGCGTCGTTGGATGCGCCGCTAAGGTAAGGCTCGCCTCCCGACACCTTAGGCAGCGATGCTATGGACCGCTCAATCTGCTGATTGACAAATTGGCTGTTAATGCCCAATTTTTGGAAAATGAAATTAACAACCGATTCCCCCTCGCTGATTACGCCTTTGAGGAGGTGAACAGGCTCTATGGCCTGATTCTTTCCCGAGCGTGTGATCTCAACGGCCTTCTGTATGGCTTCTTGAGATTTAATGGTGAAATTGTTGAAATTCATAGTTTAATATTAATTTAGTTTATAGTTTCCTTTTTTTCGGGCTTGGCCTGCACGTCGTCTTTTGCAAGTCGCTCAGGTCAAGCGCTTCGTGAGGTGTGTGCGCAAGATTCGTGCCAATGGCAGAATGTGGCTAAAATGTCAGTTTTTATATTGACAACACGAAAAAAGCGGTTAATGTTGCGCATTTGCGCCATTAACCGCCGAGAGTGTATTAAAAGGATGATTAGTACGAATTGTTGTGAATGTCCTTCACCGCTCTGCCCGATGGGTCGTTCATAGCCTTGAATGATGCGTCCCATTCGAGAGCCTCGGCAGTGCTGCATGCCACCGACGGAACCGAGGGCACACACTGTGCGGCCGTCTGCGAGGGAAAGCACTCCTCGAAAATCGAGCGATAGAAATACTCTTCCTTGTTCATGGGCGTATTCACGGGGAAGCGGTGTTTTGCGTTCCGCATCATATCGTCAGTCACCTGCGATGCCGTCAGAGCTTTCAGAGAGTCAATCCAGCTGTAGCCCACGCCGTCGGAGAACTGTTCCTTCTGGCGCCATGCTATACTTTCGGGTATCATGTCCTCAAAGGCCTTGCGGAGCACCCATTTCTCTATTCTCCCGTTTTTCGACATCTTGTCGGCCGGATTTATGCGCATCGCCACGTCAAGGAACTCCTTGTCGAGAAATGGCACACGTCCCTCCACGCCCCATGCCGATAACGACTTGTTGGCGCGCAGGCAGTCGTAGAGGTGAAGCTTCTTGATTTTGCGCACCGTCTCCTCATGGAATGCCTTTGCGCTCGGAGCCTTGTGGAAATAAAGATAACCGCCGAAAATCTCGTCGGCACCCTCGCCTGAGAGCACCATCTTTATGCCCATCGACTTTATGACCCTTGCAAGCAGATACATCGGTGTGGATGCCCGAACGGTTGTCACGTCGTAGGTCTCAATATAGTAGATGACGTCGCGCAGTGCGTTGATGCCTTCCTGTATCGTATAGTTGATTTCGTGATGGACAGTGCCAATGTGTTCGGCCACCTTGCGTGCGGCCATCAAGTCGGGGGCTCCTTTAAGTCCTACAGCAAAAGAGTGCAGACGTGGCCACCACGCCTCCTGCTTCCCGTCGGTCTCGATTCGTCGGGCCGCATATTTGCCTGCTATGGCTGAGATAATTGAAGAATCGAGACCTCCCGAGAGCAGCACGCCGTAGGGCACATCGCTCATTAACTGTCGGCGGACGGCATCCTCAAGTGCATCTCTAAGCATGCTGATGTCGGTGGGGTTGTCTTTCACGTTGTCGAAGTCCTCCCAATCGCGGTAGTACCATCTTATAGGCTCGTTGCAGGTGCTGTCCATATAGTGCCCCGGCAAGAATGGCTCAATCGACGAGCATGTGCCTTCGAGAGCTTTCAGCTCCGATGCGAAGTAAAGACGTCCGGCCGTGTCGTGACCTATATATAATGGTATGACGCCTATTGGATCGCGGGCAATCATGAAATAGTCGCGCTCGCTATCGTAGAGGGCGAATGCGAAAATGCCGTTGAGCCTTTCGAGAAAATCCTTTCCATATTCACGGTATAGTGCGAGAATCACCTCGCAGTCGCTACCCGTCTGGAACATATAGTCACCGGCAAACCTGGCCCGTATGTCCTTATGGTTGTAGATTTCTCCGTTGACTGCAAGCACCTGCTTCATGTCGGGAGAAAACAATGGCTGTTTTCCC
>JBJEKJ010000050.1:0-10407 GCA_051878575.1 Muribaculaceae bacterium
ATTGGAAATCTCACCCAAAGAAGCTCTTACGGCAGCTGCTTTCACTGCAAGGTCAAGCAAGTTGCCCTTACCGGTCTTCACACACTCGGTGATGGCAGCGAGAGCGCTCTTCACGGCAGCCTCGTCGCGGTTGGCTCGGAGAGTCTCAAGGCGCTCGATTTGCTCCTTGCGCACCTCAGTGTTGTCGATCTCGAGGATGTCGATAGGAGCTTCCTTTGCAAGGCGGTATTTGTTTACGCCCACAATGGTCTGCTTGCCCGAGTCGATGCGTGCCTGAGTGCGTGCGGCAGCCTCCTCGATACGCATTTTAGGTATACCGGTCTCGATAGCCTTGGCCATACCTCCAAGTTTCTCGATTTCCTGAATGTGAGCCCATGCCTTTTGTGCTATCTCGTTGGTAAGCGACTCCACATAGTAGGAACCGGCCCATGGGTCAATCTCCTTGCAGATGTAGGTCTCTTCCTGAATGTAAATCTGAGTGTTGCGGGCGATACGTGCCGAGAAGTCGGTAGGCAGCGCGATAGCCTCGTCGAGTGCGTTGGTGTGCAACGACTGAGTGTGACCGAGAGCGGCGCCCATAGCCTCAATACAAGTACGGCCTACGTTGTTGAACGGATCCTGCTCGGTAAGTGACCATCCTGAAGTCTGGCTGTGAGTGCGCAGAGCGAGCGACTTTGGATTCTTCGGGTCGAACTGCTTTACAATCTTGGCCCACAGCATGCGTGCGGCACGCATCTTGGCAATCTCCATGAAGAAATTCATGCCGATAGCCCAGAAGAACGAGAGGCGAGGGGCAAACGCGTCGATAGTCATGCCTGCGTTGACACCTGCTCGGAGATACTCAAGACCGTCGGAGAGCGTATAAGCCAGCTCGATGTCGCAAGTGGCGCCTGCTTCCTGCATGTGGTAGCCCGAGATGGATATGGAGTTGAACTTAGGCATGTTCTGCGAAGTATACTCGAAGATGTCGGCGATAATCTTCATAGAGAATTTTGGAGGATAGATATAGGTGTTGCGCACCATGAACTCCTTCAAAATGTCATTCTGTATGGTACCTGCCATCTCATCGAGTTTTGCACCCTGCTCAAGACCTGCGTTGATGTAGAAAGCGAGCACGGGAAGCACTGCGCCGTTCATGGTCATCGACACCGACATCTTGTTCAATGGAATACCGTCGAAAAGCACCTTCATGTCCTCAAGCGAGCAGATTGACACACCGGCTTTGCCCACATCGCCCACTACACGTGGATGATCGGCATCGTAGCCGCGGTGAGTGGCAAGGTCGAATGCCACCGAAAGGCCCTTCTGTCCTGACGCAAGGTTTCGGCGGTAGAAAGCGTTGGACTCGGCTGCGGTAGAGAAGCCGGCATACTGGCGAATAGTCCATGGACGCATGGCGTACATGCCGCTGTACGGGCCACGCAGGTAGGGTGGAATACCGGCCACATATTCGAGGTGCTCAAGTCCCTCCAAGTCATTCTTAGTGTAAATAGGCTTAACCGGGATAAGCTCAGGGGTTATCCATTTTTCGCCTTCAGCAATCTCATTATGCTTAACATTAAAAGCATCGGTTGCAATATCTATATTTTTAAAATTTGGTCTCATTGTCGATTTTATTTTAATAATTTAGCGTTGAAAGCCTTTAATGTTTCCAATACGTTGCTGCGAACATTTACGAACTCGGTGATGCCTATGGCCTTGAGGTCGTCGCTGCATGCGGGAGCACCGGCAACGACAAACTCGGCACGTCCGTCGAGGGCCTTGAATGCCTCGGGAGCGAATATGGCATATTCATCGTCGCTTGAGCAGAGCACCACTATGTCGGCCTGTTTCTCCATTGCGGCGTCAATACCCTGCTGCACAGTCTCGAATCCGAGGTTGTCGATAATCTGATATCCTGCGCATGCGAAGAAGTTGGCCGAGAACTGCGAGCGAGCAAGACGCATAGCAAGGTTGCCGATAGTGAGCATGAACACTTTAGGACGCTTGCCCGAGCGCTCGGTGGCGAGACGCAGAGCCTCAAACTCGCTTGCGGCGCGCGTGTTCTTCAGAGCCTCAACGGCATTTGCCTCGGCCTCAGCGTCGGCGTTGTGACCACAGCAGCACTTGCCGCCCTCACACTCTATCTTGTCGTTGGCAATCTCGTTGAAGTTGGGGAATTGGTTGGTTCCGAGGAGCGACTCCTTGCGGCGTGCCACGTCGCTGTGGCGCTTGTCGCTCGACTCGTTTATGGCAGCCTGAACCTGACCGGCCTTAAGAGCTGCGTAGAATCCGCCCTTTTCCTCCACGTCGAGGAAGAGCTTCCATGCCTCGTTGGCAATCGACATGGTGAGAGTCTCCACATAGTAGGAACCACCTGCCGGGTCCACGATCTTGTCGAGGTGGCTCTCCTCCTTAAGGAGCAATTGCTGATTGCGGGCAATGCGCTCGGAGAAGTCGTCGGGAGTCTTGTATTGCTTGTCGAAAGGAGTTACTGTGATTGAGTCGACTCCTGCCAATGCGGCCGACATTGATTCGGTCTGCGAGCGAAGGAGGTTGACGTGAGCGTCGAAAATTGTCTGGTTGAACTCCGATGTTGTAGCGTGCACGTTCATCTTGCATGCGCAGTCGCATTTGGGCTCATACTGTTTTACGATTTGTGCCCAAAGCATGCGTGCGGCGCGGAATTTGGCAATCTCCATAAAGTAGTTGGAAGAAATGCCCATGTTGAATTTTATGTTCTTTGCTACCTCGGTGGCGTCAACACCTGCATCGGTGAGCATGCCCAACCATTCGTTACCCCAGGAGAGAGCATATCCGAGTTCCTGATAGATATATGCTCCGGCGTTGCAGAGCTTGTCGGAATTTACGGCAAGTACCCTCAATCCCTTGACGTCGGCAGCCGCATTCACGAGGGCTGCGGCAATTTCCTTGATGTCTTTCGGGAAGTCTTTCCCATGCTTGAGCAGTCGGCGGAAAGGATCGAACTCGATAGCTCCTTTGAAGGTGTCGGTAGCTCCGGCGGCCTTGATGTAGGCTACCAAATTGAGAGCCAGCTGCAAAGCCTTATTGGGACAGCAGTTGAAGTTGATTTCCACGGCATTAATGTCGATGCCGTTGAGCAAAGTAGCTAAACCTTCGGCATCAAGGTCGTCGCTGAGCGAGAATCCGAGCGAATTAACGCCTTTCCCCAGGATATCCTTAGCCTTCTCATTAGCTTCCTTCGGGCAGCAAACTTTGATTTCCTGACGTACATACCAATCATTGTCGGTCTTTGTTCCGCGAACGAAAGGATATTCGCCGGGTAGAGAATCGGTTGTTTTAAGTTCCTTTATATCTTCAGCACGATACATTGGCTGAACATTGAAACCCTCATTTGTGCGCCAAACTAATTTCTTATTGAAGTCAGCGCCTTTAAGGTCCACTTCGACTTTTGCCCTCCATTCCTCAGTGGTGACAGGAGGAAACTGGTCGAACAGTTTTTCTTTGTTATCTGCCATAGCTTATTTATTATATGTAACTTAAGTTTTGAAAGTATCAGTTTAATTTTTAGTTTTTTTTTATAACTTATGTACGATAAATGAATTTCAACTACAAATGTAGTAAAAATAATCATACCAATAGCTATTTGTCCGTTAAATTAATGCATTTTGTGCTTCATTAGCTGCTCAATTGGACCATTGTGGTGAAAGTGGCGTGGGAAAAATGGGAAATAGGCTGAAAATGTTATCATATTGTTATATTATTTGGAAAATCATCCTTTAATTTTGCAGCAGAAAAAACTTAAAAACGATATTTATTATGGCAAGTGGCAGTAAAATCATAGTTGTTGACGACGAAGATACAATATGTGAGGTTATAAAGCTTAACTTGGAACTTGAAGGCTACACTGTCGACACTGCCAACTCGGCAGAGGAGGTCCTTAAATTGAACTTGAGCGACTACAAGTTGTTTATACTCGATGTGATGATGGGGGAGATGAGTGGCTTCGAGCTTGCCACTCGAATCAGAAATACCGATTCTGTGAAAAGCGTGCCGATAATCATCTGCACGGCCAAAGACCGTGAGGAAGACCTCGTGGAGGGCTTTAACCGCGGAATAGACGACTATATCAAGAAACCTTTCTCTATGAAGGAGCTCGTGCTGAGGGTGAAAAGCGTGCTCCGGCGCTCGGAGCGTGAGGAGAATGTCGACGAGACGGTGGAATATGGCACCCTCGTAATGAATGTGGCAAAAAAACAATGTTATATAGGTGCGGAGGAGATTGCGCTCACCAAGAAGGAATTTGAGATTCTGAAATTGTTCTTGATGAACCGTGGACGTATTTTCTCGCGCGATGAGATTCTCGACCGCGTGTGGGAGGATGATGTGCTTGTCATCGACAGGACCATCGACGTGAACATCAATCGCCTGCGCAAGAAAATAGGCGAATACGGAAACAATATAATAACTAAATTAGGTTATGGCTATGGCTTCAAGGAATAGATACAACTATCAGACGCGGCTGTTTTTCCTTATCGTGGTGTTCACATGGATATTGACATTTGCCTTCTTCATGCTGCAATTCACCCGTGAGAAGGAATACAAGGTGGAAACGCTAAACCAACAGCTGCAAGTGTACAATAAGGGATTGCTGCGTGCTATCGAGACCGACAGCGTGCGTGACTTCGCTATGCTCGACCGCATAGTGCGCGCCGACTCCATGCGTGTGACGGTGGTCGATGCTGCCGGTAACGTGGTTTATGACTCAACGGGAGAGACAAATCTCGCAAACCACAGTTCGCGACACGAGATTCAAGATGCCTTGGCGAATGGAAGCGGCTACACCATACGCCGCCAGTCGGAGAGTACCGCAATGGACTATTTCTATTCGGCCACTAAGGGACGGGAGTTTGTGGTGCGCTCGGCATTGCCTTATAATTCATCACTTTATGCAAACCTTAAAATTGATTCTATATACATTTGGCTAATAATAGCCATGGCTATTGTGGTGAGCGTGATTGCCTACTTTGCCTCACGCCGCATTGGGCAGAACATCAAGAATCTGCGCGACTTTGCCGAGCAGGCCGAGACCGGCAACGTGCTCACCTACGATACCGACAGCTTTCCTCAGGATGAGCTGGGTGAGATATCAAGAAACATCGTGAACCTTTACAAGAATCTGAAGGCAACCGCTCAGGAGCGCGACGAGAACTTGAAAAATGCCATCTTTGAGGAGCAGGAGAAGGTGAGAATCAAGCATCAGCTCACCAACAACATCAATCACGAGATAAAGACCCCCGTGCATGCCATACAGGCCTGCCTTGAAACGGTGCTCAATAACAAGGAAAAGTTGAGCTGTGACGCAATTGGCGACTTGCTGCGACGTGCTTACGACAATGTGAACCGGCTGTGCTCGCTTTTGCGCGACATATCGGTGATAACGCGAATCTCCGAGGCGAGCGACAAGATAGAAAAGTCGAAGGTGAACGTAAGCCGGATTGTGGAGGAGGTAGTTTCGGCCGTTGACCTTTATCCGCCCGAAAAACGTATGCGCATGAATGTGAGCATTGCCGACGACATAGTGATAAATGGCAATGAGAGCCTCGTGGAGTCGATATTCTATAACTTGGTGTCCAACTCTATTGCCTACTCGGGCGGTCGCGACGTTTTCATCAACCTTATTGGCGAAGATGCCGAATACTATACATTCCAATTCTACGACAATGGAGTAGGGGTCTCGGAGGAGCATCTGCAACGCTTGTTTGAGCGGTTCTACCGTGTCGACGAGGGGCGCTCGCGGAAAATGGGCGGAACCGGCCTCGGATTGGCAATCGTGAAGAATGCCGTGCTGTTCCATCAAGGCTCAATCACTGTGGCCAACCGCCACTCGGGTGGACTTGAGTTTGTCTTTACCTTGCACAAATAAGAATACTAACAATAAAAAAAGAGATTACTATGAGTCCTATTTTTACGGTGATTATCATCATCTTGGCTTTGCTTGCCATTCTTGATTTGATAGTCGGTGTGGCTAATGATGCTGTAAACTTCTTAAATTCAGCACTTGGAGCCAAAATTGCTCCGATGAAAGTGATTCTGGGCGTTGCCGCACTCGGTATATTGATCGGAGTTATCACTTCCAACGGAATGATGGAAGTGGCGAGAAAGGGTGTGTTCTATCCCGAGATGTTCACATTCAATGAGATTATGTTTCTGTTTGCCGGCGTTATGCTGACTGACGTCATTTTACTCAACACGTTCAATTCGCTCGGGTTGCCCACGTCGACCACGGTGTCGCTCATTTTTGAGCTGCTTGGTAGCGCTGTGGCTGTGGCAGTGTATAAGATATCGCAAGACAGCGGTCTGTCGCTTGCCGATATCGGCCAGTTCATCAACAGCGGCAAGGCGCTTGTGATGATATCGGGAATATTGATTTCAGTGGCAATATCGTTTGTGGTGGGTGCGGTGCTGATGTATTTCTCACGCATGCTGTTCTCTTTCAGATATGCCAAGGCTTTTAGCCGCTATGGAGCCGTGTGGTGCGGTGTCTCAATAGTGGGTATTCTATATTTCGCGATATTCAAGGGCATGAAGAGCTCGGGGTTATTCTCGGCCGAGCTGCTTCAGTCGATCAACGACAACATCTGGATGGTGCTTCTCGTGGCATGGGTGGCGTCGTCGGTTGTACTGCTGATTTTGCAGAAGCTGAAGGTGAATATATTGAAAATAACAATTCTCTCAGGAACATTCGCCTTGGCACTCGCATTTGCCGGCAACGACCTTGTGAACTTTATCGGTGTGCCAATTGCAGGAATCGACTCCTACAACATAGCCCTGAATACCGGTGATGAGTCGATGCTCATGGCAGAGCTTAGCAAACCGGCACATGTGAATCCGCTGCTCCTCATTTTTGCGGGAATAGTGATGATGCTCACTCTCTTCTTCTCGCGTAGTGCCATGCACGTGGCGCAGACACAGCTCAACTTGTCGTCGCAGAACACTGAAGATGAGAAATTCGGCTCTACTTTGTTCTCCCGCACGCTTGTACGCTTTGCTATCGCAGCCAATGGTATCTACAAGAAGATGATGCCAAACTCGCTCGCCAACCGAATTGACCTCCGCTTCGTCCAGCTGCCTGAGTGTGAGCGCGGGAATGTGGCATACGACAATGTGCGCGCCGTGGTTAACCTCGCTGCCGCAGCAATACTGATATGTATCGGTACGTCGTTCAAGTTGCCGCTTTCAACAACCTATGTGGTGTTCATGGTGGCAATGGGATCGTCGCTTGCCGACCGTGCCTGGGGGCGCGATAGCGCCGTGTATCGCATCACCGGTGTGATGGTGGTGATTTCAGGTTGGTTTGTGACGGCAATTGCCGGTTTCGTGCTCTCATTTGCGATAGCATCGTCGCTCGTGTGGGGCGGATGGGTGGCACTGATTATCGTGGTTCTGCTCTGCGGATACGCATTGTGCCACAACCTGATTTTCAAGTCGAAGAAGAAAGACGCCGAAGTGGCCCCGCTTATCTCGGAGGGTACTGATGCCGAGGATGTGCTCTACTCATGCACGAAGTCGGCTTGCCGGCTCATGGGCGAGCTTTCGGCCATCTACAACCACATGCTTGTGGCGCTCTTCACTGAGAACCGAAAGGTGCTGAAGGAGACTGTAGCGCAGTCGGAGGCCATTTATCATGAGACAACGCGCTACAAATATGGCATCTTCGACACCCTGAAGAAGCTCCAAGAGCGGAATGTGGAGACGGGGCACTATTACGTTCAGGTTGTCGACTACCTCAATGAGACTGCCAAGGCGCTGCTTCACATCACACGTCCGGCCTACGAGCATATCAACAACAACCATAAGGGTCTATCGGAGGAGCAGATCAATGATTTGAAGATTATCAACGATGAAGTTGACAATATCTTCAATAAAGTGAACGACATGCTCAGGGAGAAGGACTTCTCGCAGCTCGACGACGTGCTTGAGATGCGTGACCGCCTATTCGACACTATTGCCGAGTGCATAAAGAATCAGATTCGCCGCTTGAAGACTCAGGAGGGTAGCACGAAGGCGAGCGCGCTATATATGAACATATTGAGTGAGACGAAGATTATCGTGCTCCAGTCGCGTAACCTGCTAAAGTCGGAAGCCTACTTCCTCAACCAGATGAAAGCGATGCCCGCTCAGGATGAATAGCATGCAGTGAGGCGATAAGCCTGTAAAATAGCGATATGAAAAAAGAGGTTTCTCCGATGTGGCGGAGAAACCTCTTTTTTGAGTAGATATAGAGTAAATTCACGCTATGCTCAGTCGGCAAGGTCGACTGCATAGTATTTCTTGGCTCCTGTAGGATAATATCCTGTTATGAACATCACCTTGTCGCTCTCGGTCGACTTCATTATAGAGTTGTAGATGTTCTCCACATCCTCCTGCGATGTGACAGGCACATTGTTGATGTCGGTGATAACGAATCCCTCCTTAATACCCGCATTCTTGAACTTACCCGACTTGAGTCCTACCACCTCAACGCCGTTGCTGATTTGAAGCTCTTTCTTAAGTGCTGCCGAGAGCTTCTTGAATGAGCATCCGAGGTCGATGACATCGCTGGTCTTGGTGATAGATGTGTTGCCCTGGTTGTTCTTCAAGGTCACCTTCGTGGTCTGAGTCTTGTTGTCGCGAATATAAGTGAACACGGCCACATCGCCCGGGCGCAGCTTGTTCATCTGCTCCATCATCTGTCCGTTGTTCTTCACATCGTTGCCATTGATTTTCACGATTACATCGCCCTCCTTCAGCCCTGCCTCCATAGCTGCGCTGCGGTCGACTACCTTTGCGACGTATATGCCATCGTTTGTGGCTGTGATTTTCTTCTCCTCGGCCATTTCGGCTGTCAGCTCGGTGAACGAGATTCCGAGTACGGCGCGTTGCACGGTTCCATATTGCTTAATGTCCTCTATAATCTTCTTTACGAGCGCCGATGGAATGGCGAATGAATATCCTGCATAGTTGCCCGTCTGGGAGTAGATGGCAGTGTTGATACCCACAAGTTCGCCATTGGTGTTCACGAGGGCACCGCCACTGTTGCCCGGATTCACGGCTGCATCGGTCTGAATAAAAGATTCGATGCCCATGCTGCGGCCGTGAGTTGCTTGACTGATGCTTCGGGCCTTTGCGCTGACGATTCCGGCAGTCACCGTCGAGGTGAATCCGAATGGGTTTCCCACTGCGAGCACCCATTCGCCAATCTTGATGGCATCGGAGTCGCCGAAAACGATTACCGGCAGGTTCTCAGCCTCAATTTTCAGCAATGCAAGGTCGGAAGTGGCGTCGCTGCCTATGATTTTCGCATTGAAAGAGCGGTTGTCGTTGAGCGTTATTTCCACTTTCTCGGCACCATTTATAACGTGATTGTTGGTGACGATATATCCGTCGGCGCTTATTATGACGCCTGAGCCGAGACCGAGTTGCTGTGGCTTCAAGCTCTCGCTGTTCTGCTGCTGTTGCTGACGTCGCTGCGAGCCTCCATTATTTGGCCCGAAGAAGAATTCAAACGGGTCCATGAAGAATCCGTTGGATTGGGGCTGGGCTTTTGGCGTGGCAAAAGGCTTTACGCTCACCACCGCGTTTATTGATTTCTCGGCGGCTACTGTGAAGTCGGTGTCTATCGATGGCACTCTTGCAGCAGTGCGAATGAATCCGTTATTTTGCTCCTGCTCCGAGGAGGGAATATAAGTGTCGGAAAAATTATTGGCATGCTTAAAAGCTGATGTCGCAAGAATTGTTGTTGCCGACCCTAAAACCGATGCACCTACTAATATCAGTGCTAATTTACTGTTCTGCTTCATAAGTCTGAATGTTAAATTAATTCCGTATTTAAAATATGATAAGTTAAATATTAACTTTTGAAATTCGCCGTAAAAGTAGAATATTATTTGATATGTTGTATCATAAGAAGCTTTGATTTAAGCTAAATTAATAGTATGACAAGCCTTTTAGTAGAAATTAAGTCCTATATGGGTGATAAACCGTTTGATTTGTCGATTCTGCGAGTGCAGCTCATGTCACTTGGATTTGTATCGGTCAATATGGTGTAGAATTGCTATATGTTTTGGCCTGTTTGCCCGATGCGAGAGCCGGGGATTTGGAAAATTGGAGAAATCGGCGTACATTTGCAGCAACGTAGACAGTATGGCGGTCTGTCGCTCACCATGCAAGTGGTGTGAGGAAAGTCCGGGCAACACAGAGTATCATATTTCTTAACGGGAAGCTATCTGCGAGGGTAGAGTAGTGTGACAGAGAATAACCGCCTTCAAGGCACGTGTGCCGTGAGGGTAAGGGTGAAAAGGCGGGGTAAGAGCCCACCGGATGCGATGGCGACACCGCATGCCGCACACCTTATGAGTTGCAAGGTCAAGTATATCGGCATTTAAGGGTTACTCGTCCATTGCC
>JBJEKJ010000051.1:0-2348 GCA_051878575.1 Muribaculaceae bacterium
TTGATTTTTCTTATTCACCGGGCGTAAAAAATCTCTTTTTTATGTATCTTTGCACTGAAAAATTAAAAAACTGTTTAGATTACGTCTTTTGGGAAAACAAATTGATGACAAATAGATGTTTTAGGTGTAATCTATGAAAATGTGAAAAGTTATGGTTCAGAAATTGAAAATCAGAGACTTGACCATGCGTGATGGTCAACAATCGTTGTTTGCTACACGAATGCCGCAGGAGAGCATCGACAAGTTGCTGCCTTACTACAAGGAGGCAGGATTCTATGCAATCGAGGTGTGGGGCGGAGCCGTTCCCGACTCGGTGATGCGCTATCTCGGCGAGTGCCCATGGAACCGTCTGCGCACCGCAAGCGACAAAATCGAGGGCAAATCGCTTCTCACCGCACTGTCGCGCGGCCGCAATCTATTCGGCTATGTGCCATATCCCACAAAGGTGATTGAGGGCTTCTATAAGGAGGCTATAAAGAACGGGCTGAATGTGATGCGCATATTCGACGCGCTCAACGACCTCGACAACGTGCGGGAGTCGGTGGAGATTATCAACCGCTTGGGAGGAATACCCGATGGCGCAGTGTGCTACACCGTCGACCCGAAACCCTTTGAGGAGAAGCGAAGCGGCGGCTTCCTGCATCGCCTGCTCGGCAAGCTGAAGCGCGAGGAGCTTATTTTCACCGACGAGTATTTCGTGGAGAAGGCAAAAGGATATGAGAGCATGGGTGCGAAGATTATCACACTCAAGGATATGGCGGGACTTGTGAACCCGTCGCGCTTGGCAACGCTTATGCCGAAGCTGAAAGAGGCCGTGAGCGTGCCTGTCGACTTCCACACCCACTGCACTCCGGGCTACGGACTGGCCTCGTCGCTCATGGCGATTATCCACGGTGTAGACATTCTCGACACGAATATCTGGTATTTCGGCGGCGGCTCGGCAGCTCCGGCCCTTGAGCTCATATATGTGTTCTGCCGTAAGCTCGGCGTGGAAGTCGACGCCAACATGGAGGCTGTGTCAAAGATTCGCACTGAATTGAAGGAGATTCGCAAGGACTTGCACGACTTTGATCTCGTGAAGTCGTTCCCGATAGATTTCGATCCGCTCACCGACAAGCTCCCTGCCGATGTCGACGCCCTGTTTGACAAGGCGATAGAGTGTGCGCGTGCCAACGACGAGGAGGCGCTTCTCGATGCCTGCCACGCCATTGAGGACTACTTCAACTTCCCCAAGCCAAACCTTATCGTGAAGTTTGCCGAGGTGCCGGGAGGAATGTACTCCAACATGGTAGCACAGTTGAAGCAGCTCAAGGCCGAGGATGTGCTCGACGATGCCATGAAGCTCATCCCGAAGGTGCGCCGCGATGCCGGATTGGTGCCATTGGTTACGCCTACGAGCCAGATTGTAGGCTCACAAGCTGTGAGTGTGGCACTCGACCGCCTGAAAGGCAATGCCGACTACACCAACAAGTCTAACCAGTTTATCTCGCTTGTGAAGGGCGAGTACGGCCACACCCCGGTAGCCATCAAGCCCGAGTTCCGCGAGTTGATCACAGGCAGCAGCCGTGAGGTGCCCTACGACGTCAATTCCTACGTTGCTCCCGAGAATCCGTCGCTCAAGGAGTTTGGTGGTGTGAAACTTGCGCAGAACGATGAGGAATATCTGCTGCTTGAGCTCCTTCCCACCGTTGCGAAGCCATTCTTGATGAAGCGCCGCGAGGCTGAGTATCAGCACACCGACGACTATAAGAGAAAGGTGGCCAAGGCCGAGGCCGAGGCTAAAGCAGCCGAGGAGGCAGCCGAGCTGTTGCGCTCGATAACCGGACCGACTCTCGACGCCCCGATGGGCGGCACCGTGGTTGAGGTTCAGGTGAAGCCCGGCGACGTGGTGAAGAAAGGTCAGCCGCTGCTCATGTATGAGGCAATGAAGATGCAGAATGAGATTGAGAGCGAAATCGAGGGAACGGTGAAACGCATCCTCGTGAAGCCCGGTCAGGTGGTTGGCACCAACGATCCGCTAATAGAATTTGAATGATAGAAAACGACAGGCAGGCGGGACGCGTCGGGAGCGATGAAAACGATGCGTCCCGCCCACTTTTGTGCTGCCAATGGAGGTTTCGGGGGCTAAAAATCATTCAAAATTATGAAATAGGGCATTTTGGCAGCTAAAAAGTTTTTGTAATTGGAAAAATGTTCGTAAATTTGCAAGCCATTACAAAAATCACGCTACCAACGTGAAATATGTTAACAAGAAAATAATAAAAAACGAAAGATAAAAATGAAAAAGGACATTCATCCCTCGAATTACCGCGAAGTGGTATTCAAAGATATGTCGAATGAGGAGATTT
>JBJEKJ010000052.1:0-19462 GCA_051878575.1 Muribaculaceae bacterium
GCCGGATAGCCGAAGAACAGCACGGCTCGTGTGATAAGCGCCACATTGAAAATATTCATTCCCGTGCCGCCAAACACCTCCTTGGCGAATATCACCGCAAAGGCCGTGGCCACGGCAATCATCCACACCGGAGTGTTGATGGGGCAAATCATGGGAATGAGGATTCCTGTCACAAGGAAGCCCTCCTGAATCTCATGATGACGTATTTGGGCTCCTATGAACTCTATGCCGAGTCCCACCACGTAGGAAACCACGATTTTGGGCAAGAGGGCGAGGAGTCCGAAAATGAACATTGCCACAAATCCCGCCCCGGGCTCGCCAATGGCAAGATAATGCTGGTAGCCTATATTGTACACTCCAAAAAGGAGTGCCGGCATAAGAGCCAGAATCACCACGCTCATAGTGCGCTTGGAGTCGTTGCTGTCGTGGATGTGCACGCCCGACGCCGAAGTGGTGTTTGGAGTCAGAAGGAAAGTCTCAAAGCCTTCAAACACCGACTGGAACTTGGCATATTTTCCTCCGGGCATGAAGTTGGGCTTTGCCTTGTCTAAAAATTTTCTTAAACCTTTCACTGTTTTCTGTTTTTAATGATTTTCCATAAGAGTTTCTAATTCATCTCTTTACGCAACCGCTCAAGGCCCTCGCGGACTATGCGCTGGAGCTCAAGTTTCGACGTGTCGGCAAACTCGCATAGTGCGAAGTCCTCAGGCGCCACCTCATAGATTCCGAGCTGCTCCATCTTGTCGATATCAAAGGCGAGAATTGCCTTGATAAGGAATTCGGCATAGATGTCCATAGGCAACATGCGGTCATACTCTCCCGACATTATGATTGCCCTCTCGCCTCCATTCAGCTTGGAATCGAAGCTGAATGGCTTGCGCGAGCCGAACAGCCTGCAAGTGAAGGAGCGGTAAAGGCTGAATTTGGAGGGACTCAGCGATGCCCATCCCATAAACTCGGCATCGTCTCTCACCTCGGGAATCACGGTGAGCTGCCTGTAGGGGAAGCGCAGATATCCCGAGGCATCCACCTTAGCACCCGTGAGCACATTGCCCGAAATAATCCTTGAATTTTGGGAATCGGCGATATTTCCCTCGATGATCGATGCCACATCGCATCCAATGGTGCATTTCACATATTTCGGCCTGACCACGTTCTCGCCCACCACGGCCACCACGGTGTCGACCGGCAGTGTGCCGGTGTCCAAAAGCTCGCCTATGCGCGCCAATGTCACGGCGTCGAGCGTCCACACCACCTCGCCCTTGTTCACGGGCTTCACGTTGGCAAGCTGCACGCCGGCATTTCCCGCAGGATGCGGTCCGTGGAAGGTGTTGACCACGCAATTGTCGAGCTTAAGCTCGCATCCGGGCCTACAGCCCACATACACCTTTCCCTCGGTGAGCTTGGCAAGAGCGTCGACTCCTCGTTGGAGATACTGCTCCTTGCCGGCAAGTATCACGCCGAAATCGCCGGCAAGCGGCGCCGAGTCGAAAGCGGTGACGAAAATGTCGCGTGGGGCGACTCCGGGCTCAGGCACCACGTCGTATGGTCGCTGGCGCATGCATGCCCATAATCCCGAGTCAAGCAAGGCCTGCCTGACGTCGGCTGTCTCGAACTTCTTTTTGGTTATTGACGAGTCGGATAGCACGTCGACCGATAGTATCTTCCGACGCTCGCCTCTCACAATCTTGTCGACTGTGCCCGACACCGGCGAAGTGATTTTAATCTCAGGGTGATTCTTGTCGTGGAAAAGCGCATCGCCGACCAGCACTTTATCTCCCTCTCTCACGTCGAGCCTCGGAATGATGCCTACGAAGTCGTCGGGGACCACAGCATGGCGGCTCGACGCCACCTGCGCGGTCTCGTTGTCGGCCAAAGCTCCTTTAAGGCTCAAATCTACACCTTTTCTTAGTTTGAAATTAGCCATTATCGATAAAGTATTTCATTCAAAAAATGCTTTTGCAAAATTAGTGAATTTCTGCGATTTTGCCTATTTTTGCAAAACAATAATCACATTTTTATTTAAACATTGTTTTTTGATATGAAAAAAACCGTTTTTTCCTTCTCATTCGTGTTGTGGGCCCTGTCGTGCCTCGCTTGGGGGCAGAAAGGCCATGACGTGGTGGCTTTTATTGCCGAAAAGCACCTCGACGCCAAAGTCCTCGCCCGCGTGGAGGCGGTGCTGGGCAACCACTCAACCGTATATTACTCCAACTGGCTCGACAATGCCAGCCACACCGATGAATATGCCTACACCAAGACTTGGCATTACAAGAATGTAGATGCCAACGAATCCTACGCCAACGCCCGCCTCAACCCTAAGGGCGATGTGGTGAGGGCGATCACCGATATTTCCAATATGCTGAGGGAGGGGAATCTTGCCCCTGAAAAGGAGAAGGTCTACTTGATGATGCTTATCCACCTTGTGGGTGACCTGCATCAGCCGATGCACATGGGCCATGCCGACGACCTTGGCGGCAACAAGCACAATGTGATTTACTTCAACCGCGACTCCAATTTGCACTCGGTGTGGGACAATGCCCTGGTGGAGAGCGCTCACAAATGGAGCTACACCGAATGGCAACGCGAAATCGACCGCATCGACGAGGCTTCGTTCAGCGCAATTACCGAAGGCTCCGTCGACGATTGGGGCCGTGAGACCTGCGAGCTTGCCGGAAAGGTCTATGACGCGACTCCCATTGGCTGCAAAATCAGCTACGACTATGTGGCTCAATGGACTCCGGTTATCGAGCAACAGTTCTTGAAGGGAGGCTGCCGTCTGGCGGCACTGCTTAACAGCATCTACGGCAAATAGCCCTACCCTACCGCCTGCGAGGACTCACACACGCACCGATTTGTTATATGCCGAATTTCTCCCGACTTTTTCGCTGAATTTCAGCAAAAGTTTTTGCAGATACATTTGGTTTATAAAATAAACTTGTCTATATTTGCAACGCAATTAAGGCGCAAAGCATCAGCCGTCACGGTCAATCACGGGCCAACGGATGCCCTAAGCCTATTTAATTTAAGGTTGGACCATTATTTTTATTCACCATATTATAGCTATCGATTATGGAAGAAAGAACTATCAGCGAAAGGGAGAGCCTGGCTATCATCACCGAGATGATCGACCGCACAAAGCGCCGTCTGCGCATAGGCGACGGCAATATGCTACTCCTGTGGGGCTACACTTCGCTCGCCGTGACACTTCTCACATTCATCGTCCACTCCATCACCCGGCACCCGGCAAGCAATTGGCTCTGGTTCCTGATTTGGATTATAGGAGGCGTGGCGTCGGCCCGCATTTGCCGCAGGCGCAAAAGCGACAACACGGCGCGCACCTACACCGACGCAATCTCCTCCCACCTCTGGGCCCTTGTGGGCTACTGCGCCATTTTCATCACCGCCATCTGCCTTGCCCTGATGCTATTCGGGGGCAAAGACTGCTGGATAGCCATGCTGATATTCGGCCTCCTGATTGTGGGAATAGCCATAGCGGTTCAGGGATTCATCATCAGGGAGAGAGCCTTAGTGACGGGAGGAAGCGTCGGCATAGCAGCAGGCCTGACAGTGATGTGCTGCTCTATCGGCGGAATCACGATTGCCGCATCTTGGTGCTACCCGCTAATCGCCGCCTCTTTCCTGCTTATGCTTGTGATTCCGGGCCACATTCTCGACCGCAAAGCTCGCCGACAATGCTGAAAGAACTGAACCCGCTGCTCCACTCCCAACTGCGCCTTGCGGTGATGTCGATATTGATGAACGTGGAGGAAGCCGATTTTGTCTACATCAAGAAGGCAACCAATTCCACTGCCGGCAACCTCAGCTCACAAATCGAGAAATTGCGAATGGCCGGCTACGTCGATGTGCGGAAGTCGTTTGTCGGCAAGAAGCCCTGCACCTCATGCAGCGTCACACCGTTCGGCAAGGAGGAATTTGAAATCTATGTCGACACCATCAAGGACTATCTCGAAATCCGACGGTGAGCAAGAGCGAAAAACCGCCCGTCTCCATGCCCTCCCCATAAAGCTGTTTTGCCCCAAACAACGCAAAACAGCTTTATAATTATGTCGCATGACATAACAATCTGAAGAACGGCATTATCTCCCATCCCGAAAATATAAAAAAAGAAAAAAAACACCGCAAGCAAATAAAATTGCTGTTGTTTGCGTTGTGATATTAAAATGTTTTTAATACATTTGCGATAGAAATGCCGACGTATCCGACATTGGGCACGTATCTGATAGGCCGAATCGACATAAGCCTATGAAATACAAAGTCGTATAAACGAAGCATGGCTAAAGACAACTTTATGAGAGAAAATAGAAGAAATTACTAATAACATTAACTAAAAAAATTAATCAATTAATTATTTAACAAATTTTATTCAATTAAATTATGGAAGCTCAAAAGCCTAACAACACTCAAAAAGCGAACAAGGCTGTCAGCAGCAATGTTCGTGGTATTAAGAATGCATTCTTAGTAATTTGTGCCTGTGCAGTAGTTGCAGTTTGCCTCTTCATCTTCGTATTGGGAGCCGACAGCAACTTCGAGAACGGACACCCAATCAACCTGCTTGGTACAATCTACAAGGGAGGTTTCATCGTGCCAATTCTTCAAACTCTGTTCCTGACCGTTATCGTGTTGTCAGTAGAGCGTTGGATTGCTCTTTCTTCAGCCAAGGGTTCGGGCAGCATACCTAAGTTCGTTGCCAACGTCAAGAAGGCTCTCGCCGACAAAGACATCGCTAAAGCACAAGAGCTCTGCCGCAAGCAGAGAGGCACTGTAGGCGCTATCGTTTACGCCACTCTCGTGAAGTATGAGGAAATGGACAAGAACACCGTCCTTTCAAAGGAGCAGAAACTCACTACTATCCAGAAGGAAGTAGAGGAGGCTACAGCACTCGAGATGCCATCGTTGCAGCAGAACCTGCCTATCGTGGCCACACTGACCACTCTCGGTACACTCGTCGGACTTCTCGGTACTGTAATCGGTATGATCAAGTCATTCCAGGCTCTTTCAGCTTCTGGTGCTCCCGACTCTACTGAGTTGTCTACCGGTATTTCCGAGGCCCTTGTGAACACCGCATTCGGTATCGCAACAGGTGCATTCGCCGTTATTTCTTATAACTTCTATACTAACAAGATCGATAACCTTACTTACGCTATCGACGAGGTTGGTTTCTCAATTGTTCAAACATTTGCAGCAACCCACTAATACTGACTATCAAAGTTTAATGGTATTAGTAAATCCTAACTGATTTAATTAATTTATAAGAAATAAAATTGAAATATGGGAAAAGTTAAAATCAAAAGGAAGAGTACATTCATCGACATGACGGCGATGAGTGACGTTACTGTACTTTTGCTTACTTTCTTCATGTTGACATCTACTTTCTTGCAGAAGGAGCCTATCACAGTGCTGACGCCTTCGTCGGTATCTGAGATAAAAGTTCCGACAATGAACGTCGTGACTCTTTTGGTCAGCCCAGAAGGTCAAGTGTTCATGTCGCTTGCCGGCGACAAGGACTCACTGTTCTCCAGTGAGAAAATGCGCGCCGAGCTTCTGCTGAACGTGGCATCAGAATACAATAAACAACATCCGGGCAAGAATCTCGAGTTCACCAAAACAGAAGTCGAGAAATTCTCTAAGACCAACATGTTCGGTGTCAGCCTCGCCAACATCAAGCAATGGCTGAATATGACACAAGAGCAAATGGATGAGTTTATCGACCCGAGCAAGAATAAGAATGCCGGCATTCCTATCGATATGAACGAGAATTTGGAGAAGCCAAATGAGTTCCAGATGTGGATGCGCGCGGCTTACAACACTTCGGACGCCAACTTGGTTACCGCCATCAAGACCGGTGAGGGTATCGCCATCAAGGCCGACAAGTCGACTCCTTATTCGAAGATTCAGGTTGTGATGGATAATCTGCAAACATTGAAGATGAACAAGTTTAGTTTAATGACCGCTTTAAAGAGTGAGGACGAATAATTATTATGGCACAAATTGAGACAAGCGGTGGCGGAAAAGGTAAGAGCCACCAGAAGAAAATGGAGATCCGTGTCGATTTCACCCCTATGGTGGATATGAACATGCTTCTCATCACCTTCTTCATGCTTTGTACCACAATGATTAAGTCGCAGACTTTGCAAATAAGTCTTCCTACTAATGAGAAAGTGGACAAACAAGAGCAGAACAAGGTAAAACAATCTGAAGCTATCACTATCATCTTGGACAGTGAGCTTAACAGCGACGGCGTGCCCGTGAAAGACTTCGTCTACTACTACGAAGGTATGCCCGTCACTGACGCGGACCCAAGCGGCAAACTTCTGAACAACAACATGAAGGAAATCGCTTTCGAGCCAAACAAGAACGGTGCGCCTCAGGGCGTGCGCGCTATCTTGCATGAGCGCAACAAGCAGGTACTCGACAAAATCAACAAGTTGAAAGAGGAATGGAAAGCCAACAAGTTCTCGACCAACAAGGAGCAAAACGACAGTATCTACCAGGTTGAAGCCAAGAAAATACGTAACGACTCCACGCTCACGCGTCCTGTCGTTATCATCAAGGCCACGCCTAACGCCTCATTCATGAGTTTGGTTACAGCTCTCGACGAAATGCAGATCAACAGTATCAGCCGTTATCAGATCGACCGCATCAATCAAGTTGACTCGGCGCTTATGATCGACTGCAAGTCTAAATCTGCTAAATGATGATTGATTCAAGTTTTATGAACGATTAAAAAAGAAATTTTAATTATGGCAAAAGATGTAGATCTTTCATCAAAAGAATGGTGCGACATAGTATTTGAAAACAAGAACAAGGAGTTCGGCGCTTATGAAATGCGCCAGAAGTCCGACGGTCGCCACAACAAGTCGATGATTGTAGTTGTAATCTTCATTATAATTGTGTTCATCCTTGCACAGGTAGTTCAAACCATTCAGCAGAAATGGGAAGAGGCTCAGCCTAAGGACACTATCGAGCAGGTGGTGACAAGCGTCGACAATGCAACTGAGGAGGAAGAGGAAGAGGAAGTTCAGGAGCGCATTGAGCAACCTGAGCCCGAGGCTCTCCCCGAGGAAATCCTTAACACCGTTAAGGTGACCGAGCTTTTGATTGCAAAGGACGAGGAGGTTACAAAGGATGATGAAATCCAGTCGCAAGACGAGTTGAAAGAGACTCAGACTGCATTCGGACAGACCAACTTCAACGAAGGTACCGACGACCGCAACGTGGTTCGCGAGCACAAGAATGAAGTTATCGTTGAGGAGAAGAAACCGGAACCCGTAAAGGAGGAGGTATTCCGCGCTGTTGAGCAGATGCCGCGATTCCCCGGTGGTGAGGCCGAGCTTATGAAGTATCTCTCATCTCACATCAACTATCCTACAATGGCTATGGAGAACAACGTTCAAGGACGCGTAGTCGTTCAGTTCGTTGTCACCAAGACCGGTAAGATTGGTGAGGTGAAGGTGGTTCGCTCGGTTGACCGCGACCTCGACAAGGAGGCTGTACGCGTATGTAAGACTCTCCCCGATTTCATCCCGGGCAAGATGAACGGCCAGGCCGTGAACGTGTGGTACACACTCCCTGTATCATTCAAGCTGCAAGGCGTCAACTAATTGAGAAATCAATTAATTCCTTATATGAAGGGCCGTTTTCTACTGAAAACGGCTCCTTTTTTGTTTTATAAAGTTAAGAATTTTTAATTGCACGGATATTATGAGGTCTATTTACCTCATTTTTTATAACTTTACACTGAAAAGCCGTATGCATGCAAAAAAGCCGCTATGAGGCTTAAACCTATGGCAATTTTTTATGTCAAAATAACGAGAAAAAGGAAAATATGGCAGAAGACGAAAAAGATATAAGACACGACGACACGGCGAGGCCCGACGCCACCGGAACGCCGGCAATGATGAAGAAAGTGTTCGGCATATTCATGCTGCTGATTTACTTCGGGATGGGCGGTCTCACTATCGGCGGATATTTCGACATATTGTTCGGCAGCTGGCATTGGATGAAATGGGCGCTCGGATCGCTTTTCATCTTCTACGGCATCTGGCGAGCATATCGCTACTTCACCGGCAGGAACTGACACATTCTCCAAATCTTAAGACAACCAAACACCACGCAGGAAATGAAAAGAGCTGTTATAATATCGACTATCGCCACGTTGCTATCGCTGATGACGCTGTTTTCTTGCGATCGCCATAAGCCCACCGACTCCAGCACGTCGGGAATTACGACACTGATTTGCGACGCAAGTTTCCAGAACATCATGAGTCAGGAGGTCGACGTGTTTGAGTTCACCTATCCGAAGGCGAGCATCATGACATATTACACCGACGAGCACTCGGCCATCGACTCCCTTATCACCAAGAAGTCGAGCCTTATCGTCACCGCCCGCGAGCTCACCGAGAAGCAGAAGGCTTATCTAAAGAGCCAGAACCGCAATCCGCGCACGCAGCGAATCGCCGTCGACGCCATCGCCATAATCGTGAACCGCGCCAACAACATCGACGAGCTGTCAATCAGCGAGCTCCGCGAGATAATGACCGGGAAAGCCCGTCGATGGGACGACGTGTTCCCCTCAAAGCTCGGCAACATACAGGTGATTTTCGACCATGCAGGTTCGAGCACCGTGCAGTATATGACCGACTCCATTCTCAAAGGCGAGAAATTCTCTACCGAGGTGTATGCCTGCAAGAACAGCCAAGAGGTGTTCAACGAGGTGGAGAAGCGCAAGAACTCAATCGGAGTCATCGGGGTGAGCTGGATTACCGCCGACATGCAGAGTGCCGACACCAAGAGCCGCTCCATACAGGAGAAAGTGGACAACCTGCAAAAGAACGACACTTCGGCTATCGGCTTCACCGAGCGCATAAAGGTGCTTAAAATCCGCCGCGACGACAACCCCAACGCCTACAAGCCCTATCAGCTGTATATCTACGAGGGAAGCTATCCGCTATATCGCAGCATATATGTGACCACCACGAGCCCCAACGGCAGTCTGGCACATGGATTCTATTCCTTCCTCACAGGATTCATCGGGCAGAAGATCATACTCGGCACGGGAGTGATGCCGGCGGTGGTTCATCCGCGCATGGTGAGCCTCGAATGAGGCGCAAGCAATGCTCAGACATGACTCTTTAACGCATATTATTTTGAACAAACGGAAAAAACAACAATATTAAAATACAATTACAGAAATGAAATCCAAAATTTTACTGTCGCTACTTCTCAGTGGCTCTATGGCTTGCTTCGCGCAAGGTTACAAAGATGGTATTGAGTACTACAAGGTCGCTCAATACGACAACGCAAAGGAATTGTTGGAGCGCAACCTGAACGATGCCTCTACCAACAAGTCGGAGGCTTACTACTACCTCGGTTGCGTTGCTCTCGAGAACGGTAACCCCACATCGGCCAAGGATTACTACCGTAAAGGTGTTGCCGATGCGGGAGGATGCCTGCTCAACTATGTGGGCCTCGGCAAGCTCGACCTCAAGGACGGCAACAAGAACGCCGCCGAGGAGAACTTCAAACTTGCCCTCAAGAACAACAAGAAAGACGCTAAGATTCTCGTGGCTATCGCACGCGCTTACTATGATGTCGATGCCGTGAAATACGCCAAGGAGATTGCCGACTATATCAAGAAAGCCCGCAAGGCCAACGCCAAGGAGCCCGACACCCCAATCTTCGAGGGCGACGTTGCAGCCGCAAGCAAGAAGACCGGCGACGCTCAAGGCATGTACGACGAGGCTATCAGCTACAACCCGAGCCTCTCCGAGCCCTACGTGAAATATGCACGCGCGCTCTTCCAGGTTAGTCCCGAGCAGGCTATCTCCCGCCTTGAGGACCTCTTGAGGGAGAATCCCTCATCCGCCCTCGCACAACGCGAGCTCGCCGAGAAATACTACGAGAACGACCAGTGGACGAAGGCCGCCGAGCAATATGGCGAATACATAAAGAACCCCAACCACTTCAAGCAGGATGAGGTGCGCTACGCAAGCCTCCTTTTCTACGGCAAGAAGTATCAGGAGTCGCTCAACCTTGCCAAGAGCATCATCGCATCGCTCCCGGCAAGCGACAAGAACGTGTTCTACATGAAGCGTCTTGAGCTCTACAACCTTGTGGCTATGGAGCAGTGGGACGCTGCCGAGATTGCCGCTCAGGAGCTGTTTGCAATGCAGCTGCCCGATGGCGCAAAATATGAGGTGAAGGATTACACCGACTATGCCGACGCCCTGAAGAAGCTGAACAAGACCGCCGAGGCTCTCGCCGAGCGCAAGAAGGCTTATGATGCCAACCCCGACAAGCTCGACCTCTTGAAGGATCTCAGCGACGCCTACAGCGATGCCGACGACTATGTGAACTCTGCAAAGTTCTACCAGATGTTTGTCGACAAGGGTGAATACAAGACCAACGACCTCTTCGTTCTCTCGAAGAAATATTTCTACGTTGCCGTCTACGACTCAGTGCCTGAGTCGAAGGCCGTTGCCGTTGCCAACGCTTTGAAATATGTGGAGATGGTGAACGATAAGGTGGCCGACGACGTGCGCATGCGCATCCTCGTGAACATGCAGAAGGCTAAGGTGCTCCAAGTTTCAGAGACCAACAATACCGACGGTAAGGCTGTAAGCACCTACGAGGCCGTGCTCGGCCTGCTCGATCAGGACCCAGAGAATAAGACCAAGCGTCAGGACGACTACATCCTGGCCTACCGCTACCTCGCCAACTACTACTTCGCTATCGGCGAGAAGGACAAGATGAAAGAATACTACATCAAGTGGCTCGACGTTGAGCCGAGCAACGACGCCCTTCGCAAATACGTTGAGGGATTGAAATAAGCGGTCGACATTAAAAGCCTACTATGCGTGCGCTTGCCCATAGTAGGCTTTATTTTCATTTTCACTTTAACCAAACCACAACTTATTCATAACATGAGATTACTTTTATCACTTGTATTAATCCTCTCGGTCGGACTCGCAGGCAATGCGCAGTGCAAACTGTCGGCCTATTCAATCGACTACCTTCAGAAGCATAGAAGCGGTAGCGTGACCGAGAGCTCAAGATCGAGAATCAAAGCCGAGAACATCGACGGCAAGCCTACCGTGTTGACAATCGTCAGGCTCAACGACAGCGAGGATACACCCGATTTCGCAGCATGCGACGCCGTTGTGGAGGCTCAAATCGACGATATCCTAATCGTGCGCGTGCCGGTCGACAACATTGAGCGAATAGCGGCATCTCCAAAGGTGAGGCGCATGTCGATAGAGCGTCCCTTGAAACTCAAGAACAAGACTACGCGCACCAAAACGCGCATCAACACCGTGCACGAGACGCTCGACATCGCCGGCAACGCCTTTAAGGGTAAAGGCGTGGTAGTGGGCATTATCGACATGGGTATCGACTACAACCACATCAACTTCAAGGACGCCGACGGCAATTCGCGTGTGAAGCGCGTCATGAACGGCACGAAATTTTTCACTACCGAAGCACAAATTGCCGCACTCACCACCGACAACACCACCGAGGACCACGGCACCCACACCTCAGGAACCGCAGCCGGAAGCTACTCGGCCAACGGCCTACAGGGAATGGCTCCCGAAGCCGACTTGGTGCTCTGCGGATTGACCGACCTTTCCGACGCCAATCTGCTTCTCGCCTGCCAGCGCATAATCGACTACGCCAAGAGCGAGGGCAAGCCTTGCGTCATAAATATGAGCCTCGGCCACAACTCCGGTCCGCACGACGGCTCGGAGGATTTCAACGTCGCACTGTCGAAACTCTCAGGCGAGGGCGTGATTTTCGTCATAGCATCGGGCAACGAGGGCGATATGCAAATATATCTCAACAAGAAGTTCGCTGCCGAGGAGGGCACCGACTATATAAAGACCGTAATCGCCGACTACAGTTACGATGGCACATACTACGACTACAGCACGGTTGAGATCTGGAACTTCGAGGAGCAGGTGCCCGAGATTGAATTCTATGTGATCAATGCCTCCACCAATGCAGTGCTCGCCAAGTCAGAGCGAGTATCTATAGGCGACGGAGTCAGCAAGACTTGGACACTCTCAAAGACGTCGGCCTACTCCTCTTTCAAGAAATATTACACTTCCAACACTAATGGGTCGCACGATATAGCTGTGACTATGACTAAGGACGACGGATATGGCTCCGTGCTTATCACACTGAACGGAGAAGCTAAATCCAACTATTACATAGCCATGGGCATTTTCGGCAAGGACGGCACCGAAATCCACGCATGGGGCGCCGACTCCTACACCGAGTTCCGCCGCAATGGCAGCACGGTGTTCACCGCCGGCAACGCCTTGCGCTCGTTCAACCCGATGGCTTGCGGCGACGAGGTGCTGAGCATAGGAGCCTACAATGCCTCCAACTCCTACACGAGCCTCAACGGCAACGACTACAACTACTCGGGCTACACGCTCAACGACATCACATCCTTCTCAAGCTACGGCGAGGGATTCAAAGGCGAGAGCTATCCCGACGTCTGCGCCCCCGGATTGTCCGTACTGTCGTCCTACAACACCTACCATAAGGCTTACAACAGCAGTCTTGCCGACTACGTCGACAAGCAGACGGTTGATTCCAAGACCTACTATTGGGGAGAAATGAGCGGAACGTCGATGGCAACGCCTGCCGCTACCGGCATTATTGCCACTTGGCTGCAATGCAAGCCCACCCTCACCGGCTCGGAGATTCGCGACATCTTCTATAAGACCGCAATCACCGACACTTACGTGAAGAAAGCCACCACATGCTGCTGGGGAGCGGGCAAAATCGATGCCTACGCCGGATTGAAGCTACTTATGGAATCGGGAGTCAACGACGTGGAGGTCGAGCAGAACAATGTGCTCATATATCCCAACCCCAACGGCGGACAATTCAAGGTCTTCACCCAGGGTGAGACCGAAGGCGCCACGCTCAATGTGTTCAGCGTAGCCGGAGCATTAGTCTACAGCTGTCGCATCGACGCGTCGCAGGAGGCTGCCGACGTCGACGTGGCAGGATATCTGCAACCGGGCATATATGTGGTTCAGGTAGTGGGCGAGAAAGCCAATTACTGCACCCGCATGGCTATAGAATAAGCGTTATTTGGGCTCAGGGAGCTGCTTGGTGGCTTTCGCCCCCATCTCCTTGAGCTTTTCCACGCTACGCACGAGATTGCCATTGCCGGTACTCAGCTTGTTCATGGCTTTGGAATAGGCATCACCGGCATTGCTCAGGGCCTTCTCGATAGCGGACATATCGGCCATAAAGCCCACAAACTTGTCATAGAGTTTTCCACTCGCCTCGGCTATGGCAATGGCATTCTTCGTCTGGCTGTCGTGGCGCCATAGTTGCGACACGAGCTTCAGCACCGAGATAAGATGCGTGGGACTGATAATCACCACATGCTTGTTGTAGGCATAGTCCCACAGATTGTGGTCGGCCTGCATGGCGGTGAGATATGCGCCCTCATTGGGCACGAACATCAGCACAAAGTCGCCGGCATCCTTCACAAAGCTCTGATAGCGCTTCGAGGAAAGCTCGTCGACGTGTTTTTTCACCGAGGCCAAGTGTGCGGCAAGAGCACGATCCTGTACATCACGGTCGTCGCTGTTCACATATTCAACATAGTTGGTAATCGACACCTTCGAGTCGATTACCAATTTTTTACTGTCGGGAAACTTCACCACCACATCCGGACGCAGGCGGTTGCCACTATCGTTGGTCAGCGTGTTGCCATTCTCGTCCTTCGTCACCTGCACCTCAAATTGCTCACCGCGTATCAGCCCCGACGACTCCAGAATCTGCTCGAGAATCATCTCACCCCAGTCGCCCTGCATCTTGCTGTTGCCCTTCAGCGCCTTCACGAGATTGTTGGCGTCGGTGCTTATCTGCCTGTTGAGATTGGCAAGCATCGCTATCTGCTCTTTCAGCGATGCATGCTGCTCACCTTCCTTGATGGCGCGCTCTGTCAGCTCACGGTTAAGCCGCTCGATATCCTGCTTCAGCGGACGCAAAATCTCACCGAGGCGCACATCGCTTTTCTGCGTCTTCTCGTCGAGTATCTTGGTGGCAAGATTGCCGAATTGAAGCTCAGCCTCACGCTTGAGCCGCTCTTGCTCGGTGGTGATGGCCGTCAAGCGCTCACGCAAAGCCGACAGCTCGGCGACGTCGGAAATCAAGCGTGCATTAAGCTCACGGTTCTCATTGCGCAATGAGGCGCCAACGCGTATAAGCACCACACACAGCACTGCAAGAAGCAGTATTATCGACGAAAGAATGTAGATAGCGGTCATAATCTTAATGTATTGAGTAATGTTGGTTTCAATTCTTGTGCAAAATAAGTGATAATATGAGAAAAAATAATGCTCGTTGAGTGAAAAAATCAAAAAGTTGTGCTACCTTTGGAAAATAAAAGCAGCTTGACAATGGCAAAAATCAATATTCCCGACGAATGGTGGACGGCTCCCGCCGAGGGCGACAACGGTGAGCTGATTCTCGTGACAGGACGCCGCGACATGGACAAGGTTATCGAAATGGGCGTGTTCAACGACCGTGTGGAGGTGACGTGGAGCTATGAGCCTGCCGAGAAAGGCATGCCCGACAATACCACATCCAAACTCATGGAGCAGGTACATGATGCGCTGTGCGCTGAGTTCAAGAAAGACCCCGTGGCGGTGCTCACAGGCGTATACACCGGCGCAGGCGAGCGCAACTGGGTTTTCTACACCCGCAGCGTGAACATTTTCGGGAAGAAATTCAATGAGATTCTCGCACCATTCGAGCTACTCCCTATTAAATTATATGTGGAAAAAGACCCTGAGTGGAACGAGTACCGGGAAATGCGCCTCACCGAGATTGCCGATTTCGGCTCCGACGACGACTAATAGCGCGTATAGGCAGCCACCACCGGCCGCCAATCAGGGAGAATGCACACTCCCCCATCCTGTCACATTTTGGTGATTTTCCACCAACTGTAGTCCACATCGTCGCTGTCGAACACATCAAGATTCTCGTGCTCCTTCACCTTGCGCACCACCTTTATCGTCACCGGCAGGACAAGAATCTCATAGAGAGTCTTCAGCATAGCCTGTGTCCATATCAGCGACACTATGGTCGACAGCGGCAGAGTGCCGTAGAATGCAATCGGGAAGAAAATCACCGAGTCGACCGTCTCGCCGAAAAGCGTGGATAGGATGGCGCGCAGCGAGAAGTGGTGTCCGGAGCTCATCACTTTCATCCGGCTCATCACATAGGCATTCACCAACGAGCCGCAGATGAATGCTATGAAGCTGCCCACAAGAATGCGCGACGTGCTGCTAAACACCGCCTCCATAGCCTCCTGTCCGCTCCATGATGCGTCGCCGGGCAGCACGAGGGCAAGCTGAATGAACGACACCACCACAAGATTCATGAAAAAGCCGAGCCACACCACAAGCCGCGCCCTACTGAAGCCGTACACCTCTACGATACAGTCGTTGATGATATACGACACCGGAAACACCAACAGCCCGGCAGTGGCCGTGAATCCGCAAACGTTCAGCACCTTCACCTCCATAAGATTCGCAAGAATCAGAAACACACAGAACATCACCGCCAGAATCACGAAAAGTAGCGACACCTTATTATTCAATCTTGCCATTATATTGTATAATTATTAATATAAACTTCTGTCGCCGCAAAGTTACTACTATTTTCACAACCGTGGGCCACGACTCGCAAATTTCTTGCGCATCTCACCGGAATTGTCATCGGAAATAGCAAAAACACCCCAAATAGACACTAAATTCACTTTTTCTCATAAAAAAAACGATATTTGTCGTGACTAATTCAAAAATAATTCCGATATTTGCACTTGCAAAATTCAATTGCAGTTTATCACTTAACGATTTACATTTTAGAAGGTTATTTTTTCACAAAAATTAATCTAATTGATTTTGCGCATATTTTTTTGTACAAACTATAATAAATAAAAAAATAAGAATACAATGACTAAAGCAGACATCGTAAACGAGATTTCAAAATCAACAGGCATTGACAAGGCGACAGTGCTTGAGACAGTGGAGAAATTTATGGGAACAGTGAAGGATTCTCTTGCCAACGGACAGAACGTATATCTTAGAGGTTTTGGCAGCTTCATTGTAAAGACCCGCTCTCAGAAGACGGCCCGCAATATCTCCAAAAGCACTACTATCATTATTCCTGAGCACAACATCCCTGCGTTCAAGCCTGCTAAGGTTTTCATGGACCTCGTTAAATAATTTTGAATTTCACTCACTTTGAGCGTAATTATATTTTTTATTAATCACTTTAAAAACTAAGCTACTATGCCCAGCGGAAAGAAAAGAAAAGGCCACAAGATGGCTACGCACAAGCGCAAAAAGAGACTTAGAAAGAACAGACATAAGAAGAAATAATCTTTCTTTCTGGTTAAGTCATAACAAGAACAAACTGTGATTTGAAGTCGATTTACCACTTTTGACGATAATTGTGTTTGTTCTTTGTTCTATCAATTAATATGATTGCAAGAAAAGGCAATTATTTGTTCACAAAATAAGAATGCTTAATCCCCTTGCGGATATAGGCAAGAGGATTAGGCTTTCTCATTTTTTCATCAAAAAAACCATAATATCTCGAATGAGTAGCGAACTTGTAGTTGACGTTAAGCCCACCGAAATATCCACGGCCCTGCTGGAGGATGGACGATTGGTGTCCCTACAAAAAGAATCTCGCGACGCTTCCTATGCCGTCGGCAACCTCTACATCGCAAAGGTGAAGAAACTTATGCCGGGGCTGAATGCGGCGTTTGTGAACGTCGGGTTTGAGAAAGACGCATTCCTGCACTATCTCGATCTCGGCTCACAGTTCAACACTTATTCAGCATTTATGGAGGAGATTCTGAAGGATAAGACTCACGTTCCAAACATCTCGAAGTTGCCCACTAAGCCCGACATCGACAAGCACGGAACTATCACCGACACACTGAAACTCGGGCAAGAGCTTATCGTTCAAATTGCAAAAGAGCCTATTTCGTCGAAGGGACCACGCCTGACCACTGAGATATCTTTCACCGGCAGGTTCCTGATTCTTATTCCCTTCAACGACAAGATTTCGGTTTCGCAGAAAATAAAGTCGTCCGACGAGAAGGTGCGTCTGCGTCGTCTCATTGAGAGTATCAAGCCCGAGAATTTCGGAGTGATAATACGCACATCGGCCGAGAACAAGCGTGTGGCTGAGCTGAACAACGAGCTGCGCGCGCTGCTGAAATGTTGGGAAGACAGCGTGGCCAAGGCTCAGCGATCGGACGTCCCATCGCTAATATATGAGGAAGACAGCCGCGCCGTGAGCGTGATTCGCGACATATTCAGCCCATCGTTCGAGAATATTTATGTGAACGATGCCGAGGTATTCGACCAGATATCTCACTATGTGAGCCTCATTGCAAGCGACCGCAAGGACATCGTGAAGCTCTACGCCGACGATGTGCCGATTTTCGACCACTTCAACATCACCAAGCAGATAAAGACGTCGTTTGGAAAAACGGTGTCGTTCAAGTCGGGTGCCTACCTGATTATCGAGAGCACCGAGGCGCTGCACGTGATCGACGTGAACTCCGGAAACCGCTCAAAGAGCTCGGCCAACCAGGAGAGCAATGCCCTCGACGTGAACCTGAGGGCCGCCGATGAGATTGCAAGGCAGCTTCGCCTGCGCGACATGGGAGGAATCATCGTTATCGACTACATCGATATGGCTCAGGCCGACCACCGACAGGCTCTCTACGACCACATGCGAGAGGTGATGGCTAAAGACCGTGCACGTCACAACATATTGCCACTCAGCAAATTCGGACTTATGCAAATCACGCGCCAACGTGTGCGCCCGGCGCTCGACATCGTCACTGCCGAGTCATGCCCGTCGTGCCACGGCAAAGGCGAGGTACAGCCGTCACTGCTGTTCACCGATATGCTTAAGGACAAAATCGACTATCTGTTCCACTCGCTGAAAGTTACACAATTCGTGATGTACGTCCACCCATTCGTCGATGCCTATCTCAAGAAAGGCTTAATATCGGAGTATTCACGATGGCGCATGGAATATGGATTCAAGTTCAAGATTGTTGCCGACCAGTCGCTCGCTTACCTTGAATATAAGGTGGTTGACAAGAACAAGAACGAGATCGACCTAAAGGAGGAGAAAGACACAAGCAGCTCGAGCAGCAAGAAGGAATCGCGCTCTAAGAACGACAAGGAGGAGTAAGGCCTTCAGCGCCTATTATCGGGCTCCTATCGGGATATCATTCTCTCATTTTGCCAAACAAGGTGTTCTCCCATATAGCGAGACGTCCCTCGTCGTCGACGTACATAAGCATCACCGCCACATCATCCGATTGCTCAAGCAGCAGCCTCGACCGCTCCACGCCCATAACCATGCACGCCGTGGCATAGGCGTCGGCCGTCATGCAGTCATCAGCCACAATAGTGGCACTCAGCAAGTTTGACATCTCAGGATATCCCGTGTGCGGATTAATGGTATGGGCAGTCTTCTTACCATCCACTATCTTGAAATTGCGATAGTTGCCCGAAGTGGCCACACCGCCACGGCCGACTTGCAGCACCACGGCCGACCGGTGAATCACCGTATCGGCATTCTCTATCGGGCGGTCGACCGACACGCGCCATTTCTTCCCTGAAGGGTTTGTCCCGGAAGCGGCAATCTCGCCGCCAATCTCCACTATGTAGTTCTCCACGCCATTGCGCTCGAGCATTCGTCCCACCTCGTCGCAAGCCAGTCCTTTGGCAATAGAGTTGAAATCAAAAGTGGTGCGTAGGTCCTTCTTCACAATCCTTCGCCCCACAAGCTCAGTCTTCGCGATGCCCACAAAGGCCCGAATGCTGTCGATAGTGGCACTGTCGGGCACATCGGCAGTCCTCAGTCCATAGCCCCACACATTGGCAAGTGGCGACACAGTCGGGTCAAATGCCCCATCCGAGGCTGCCCACACCTCTCTCGACTTCACATAGAGCCGCTCTATGATATCGTCAATCTCCACGTCGGCATTATCGTTGATTTTGCTGATTAGTGAGTGCTTGTTGTATTTCGACACGCTATTGTCGACACGGGCAAGCACGGCCTGCACCGAGTCTTCGAGCTGCCGGGAGCTCTCGTAGGTTATATGATACTCCGTGGTCCACACCACACCTGCCGAGCTATAAAACTGCTTCCGCCCGCGCATAATCACCATAGCGCCCACAAACGCCACAATGAATACCATAATTGCCACATATCGCTTTCTCATATTCATCAACTGCTTATATTTGCAAAGATAGTGCAAATTTGCTCTATTGGCACTCGCCTTGCACTATATTTTCATAATATCGGCCGCGCCTCGGATTTGGCTAATTAAAAACTTGCGTTTTTATTTGCCAATACACTCGCCTTG
>JBJEKJ010000052.1:19562-40101 GCA_051878575.1 Muribaculaceae bacterium
AATTAAAAACTTGCGTTTTTATTTGCCAATACACTCGCCTTGCACTATATTTGCATAATATCGGCGGCGGCTCGGATTTGGCTAATTAAAAACTTGCGTTTTTATTTGCCAATACACTCGCCTTGCACTATATTTGCAATAGCTGATTGATTAATATGAACAATGAGACAACAATATTAGTATTAACCATAAAAAAGTAATACAACTATGAACACATCTTATTTATTCCTTGCCGATGGTTTCGAAGAAATTGAGGCTTTATCGGTGGTCGACATACTGCGCCGCGCAGGAATGGAGGTGATAACAGTGTCTATATCCGACTCTACTACGGTGACCGGCGCACACAATATTCCGGTTGTGGCCGACACTCTGCTCGCCGACAGTGATTGCAGCAATGCCGAATGGCTGATTCTGCCGGGAGGTATGCCCGGGGCCTTGAATCTGGCATCTTGCAGCATGCTGCGAGAGTTGCTAATGCGCCAAAATGCAAAAGGTGGGAAGATTGCCGCTATATGCGCATCGCCTGCCGTGGTGCTTGCTCCGCTCGGAATTCTCGACGGCAAGGAGGCTATTTGCTACCCGGGATTTGAGAAGGAGCTTGAAAAGTCTACTCTCAGCGACAAGTGCGTCGCTATCGACAATAATGTGATTACTGCCAACGGACCGGCCACCGCCTCACTGTTCGCGCTCGCTATTGTGGCCAATACGCTTGGCGACGATGCCTCGCGTAGCGTTGCCGAGGGGATGCTCCTCTACGACGCTCCACAGGAGTTCTACTTCTGACGCGCTATTCCGATTTTTGGCTGTTGCACTCACACCAAACAATATCCTATCCTCCTATGCTGCCATAGGAGGATAATTTTGCATATTAATCGCACTCTTTTGCATAAAATATTGTATAATTTTAGCCGCACTCGGCATTATAGTGGCAAAACTTGGCCGTTTTGCTCACTTCATTGCGCTCACTTGCATAAAATTTTATATCTTTATGGCAAATTTGTGTTTTTGAAATAATGAAGACTATTCTTGAGATATGTGCCGGCGATATTGCGTCGGTAAGGGCGGCAGCCGATGGTGGCGCCGATAGAGTCGAATTATGTGCGGCTTTGGGTGCGGGTGGCCTCACGCCATCGCAGGGCTTCATCGCCGAGGCGGTGAGAGTGGGCGGCGTGAAAGTGCATGTGCTGATTCGCGCACGCGAGGGGCACTTCGTTTACACCGCCGACGAGCTTGAGATTATGAACCGCGACATCGCCACTGCGGCACAATGTGGAGCCGCGGGAGTGGTGATTGGCGCGCTTCGCCACGACGCCACTGTGGATGTTGATGCTTGCCGCCTACTTGTGGAAACAGCACGGCAGCACGGGTTGAGCGTAACATTCCACCGGGCTTTCGACCAAGTTCGCGACCCATTCACGGCGCTTGAGGAGATTATTGGCCTCGGATGCGACCGCCTATTGACTTCCGGCCTACGCCCTACGGCCTTAGAGGGCGCCGGGATGCTGCACGACCTCAATGAGGCTGCCGCAAACCGCATAGTCATCATAGCTGCCTCGGGGGTGAACAGCCGTAATGTCGCCGAGATTATCAGCAGAAGCGGCTGCCACGAGGTGCACGCATCGGCACGAAGCGAGGTGGCATCGCCCATGACGTTCACTCGCAATAGCGTTACGATGGGCTCTATTGCCGACGAGGATTTCAGGCGATTGACAACCGACATTGATGAAGTAAGAAATATTAAAGCAAAGATATGAGAACAACTGTGATTTCAGTATTGCTGGCGCTCGGCATTTCGGCAAACACGCCCTGCGCTGCACAAAAAAGCGTCGACGAATATGTGGATTTCCTTTATTCCACAATGTTGACCGCCGACAGCCTCGACTATTCGCGCGACTTTTATGTGCGCAATGTGGAAAAGGCTTTAGAGGCTCGAAACGACATGTCCTGGGGTAAATCGGTCCCCGAAAGGGAGTTTATGAACTTTGTGCTGCCGGTGCGCGTTAACAATGAGCATCTCGACGATGCCCGTAGCGTAATCTACGGCGAGCTGGCACCTCGCGTGAGAAACCTCACGATGGCCGAGGCGGCGCTCGAAGTGAACCACTGGCTGCACGAGAAGGCAACCTACCGTCCATCCGACTCACGCACATCGCCCCCTTTAGCCACTATGAAGACCTCTTTCGGACGCTGCGGCGAGGAGTCGACTTTTGGAGTTGCAGCCATGCGAGCTGTGGGCATACCTGCACGTCAGGTCTACACTCCACGTTGGGCTCACACCGACGACAACCACGCATGGGTGGAAGTGTGGGTCGACGGGAAATGGCATTTCCTCGGCGCCTGCGAGCCTGAGCCTATTCTCGACCTCGCATGGTTCAACGCTCCGGCCGCACGCGGAATGTTGATGACTACCAACGCCCTTGCAGGATACGATGGGCCGGAGGAGGTGTTGGATCGCACACCGGTGACTACACAAATCAACATTACGGCCAACTATGCCCCTGTCGACATCGCAACGGTGCGCGTGATCGACACCAACGGCAAGCCTGTGCCTGACGCAAAAGTGCGATTCATGCTCTATAACTACGCCGAGTTCTATCCTATCGCCACAAAGACCGCCGATGCCGAGGGCAAGGCCAACCTCACAGCAGGATTGGGAGATTTGGTAGTGTGGTGCACCGCTCCCGACAAAAAGCACTACGGATTCAGAAAATACACCGTGGGCAAGGACCGCGACGTGGATATCGTGCTCGACAAGGATGAGTCGTTCACAGGCTCATTCGATATCGACATCGTGCCGCCACGCCAAAGCGGATCGCTGCCGCAGCCAACGCAGGCGCAGCGCGAAGCCAACACTTGCCGCTTTGCCATAGAGGACTCTATTCGCAACGCCTATATGTCCACATTCTTCACTCCCGAGAGCGCATCGGACTACGTCGCACAAAAAGGATGGGACAAGAGTGCCGCCGAACTGCTGCACTTAGCCTACGGCAACCACGTTACGATTACCGACTTCCTCGATTCAGCAACCGATAAGAGGCTCGCCATGGCATTCCTCAACTCGCTAAGCAGCAAGGATATTCGTGATGTGACGCCTGAGGTGCTACACGATTTCTTCACCGAGGTGATTCCGCAAGGATGCGACACCACAGCCTATGTGAACCAAGTGATGTGTCCGCGCGTATCCAACGAGACGCTCACCACCTATCGCTCCTATTTCACGAAGAATATCCCCAAAGCCGACCGCGAGCGCTACTACGCTCACCCCGACCAATGGATAAAGTGGATAAAGGAGAATATCTCTACCGAGACGCAATCCTACTCGCGAAATATCCACACATCACCCGAGAAGGTGTTTGAGCACCGCCGCAACGTCACACCTCGCTCTCGCGACATTTTTGCCGTTGCCACATTGCGTACATTCGGCGTCAGGGCTTATCTCGACCCTGTGAACGCACGCCTGCATTATGTGAATCCTGCCGACGGAAAGGACTTTGAGGTGGTTTTCGCCGACAATGCCGCAAGCGACAAGGAAAATGCCATAGAACAAGGACGGCTGTTGCTCGACTACAAGACTGCCGGCAGAGTGGAGAACCCCGGATACTACACCCACTTCACCCTCGCAAGTATAGCCAACGGGGCGCCGTCGCAGCTCAACTTCGCCGACGATGCCAACCTATCCAACACATTTGCAAATGGCGTGAGCGTGGATGCCGGACCCACTCTGCTTGTGAGCGGGCAACGACTTGCCGACGGAACAGTGATGGCACGAGCCGATATTTTCAGCGTGAAGCCCGACGCCGACAACCACGAGAAGCTCGTGATACGCCAAAGCGACACCGAGGTGCAGGTGCTTGGCAATTTCAATAGCGAGAACATATATCACGATATGGCTCTCGACACCGACAAGTCGCTGCTATCGACCACAGGACGCGGATACTATATCATCGCACTCATTCAGCCCAATCACGAGCCCTCGTCGCACATTCTCAACGACATATCGGCCTATGCAGCCGAGTTTGAGAAATGGGGTGGCAAGATAATGCTCATTTTCAGGAATGAGAGCGAGGCGGCACGCTTCAAGAAGGCGGATTTCCCGAAATTGCCGAAGAACGCAGTGCTCGGAATCGACGTCGAAGGCAAAATCAGTGCCGAGACAGCACAATTCGGCACCAATATGCCATTGGTGCTGATTGCCGACACGTTCAACCGCGTAGTATTTATCTCCGAGGGCTACACAATCAATATCGGCCGTTCCTTGAAAGAGACTCTCTCGAAAATAGAGACGCGATAGGCCACACTACTATATGGCAAACAACGCTTGCCGCACGGCAAGCAAAACCACATACACACAACAGTGCAGGCTGCCCTCAACCGGACAGCCTGCATTGCTTTATCATTCACCGCCAAGACTCCTCGGCGGTTGTGCGCCACTTTCACGGCGTCAAAACGCCTGACATATTATCAATTGTTCTCCGGACGCAACTTGCGCACTGTCTCGCCGGTGCGCCACATCTCGCTGTCGCGAAGCTGCTTCAACTCGGCGTTCAACTTCTCGCGATAGTCGGGCTGGCTGTTGGTGTCGATAGAGATTTGAGCCTCATTGCCGCTCTTGACGCTCTCATAGAGCTTCTGCATAACAGGCTTGATGGCATCATGGAAGGGGCCCATCCAGTCAAGGGCTCCACGCTGTGCCGTCGTCGAGCAGTTGGCATACATCCAGTCCATTCCCTTTGCTGCGAAAAGTGGCATAAGCGACTGAGTGAGCTCCTCAACCGTCTCATTGAATGCTTCCGAGGGAGTGTGACCATTCTCGCGGAGAACCTCATATTGAGCAAGGAGCAAGCCTTGAATAGCACCCATCAGTGAGCCGCGCTCGCCGGTGAGATCGCTGTAAACCTCGCGCTTGAAAGTAGTCTCAAAGAGATAGCCCGAGCCTACGCCGATTCCAAGAGCGATACAGCGGTCGTAGGCACGTCCGGTAGCATCCTGGAAGATAGCGTAGCTTGAGTTAAGGCCGCGGCCTTGAAGGAACATTGTGCGCAACGATGTACCCGAGCCCTTAGGCGCCACCATTATCACGTCGATATCGGCAGGAGGTATGATACCCGTGCGCTCCTTGTAGGTGATACCGAAGCCATGTGAGAAATATAGGGCCTTGCCTGCCGTAAGATGCGGCTTGATAGTAGGCCAGACGGCAATCTGGGCTGCGTCGGACAGCAGGTACTCCACAATTGTGGCACGCTTCACAGCCTCCTCTATCTCAAAAAGGGTCTCGCCCGGTACCCATCCGTCGGCTACCGCCTTGTCCCACGTCTTGCTATCCTTGCGCTGGCCAACTATCACGTTGAAACCGTTGTCGCGAAGGTTCATGCTCTGACCGGGACCCTGCACGCCATAGCCAATCACTGCGATAGTCTCGCCTTTCAACACTTCTCTTGCTTTCTCAAGTGTAAATTCCTCGCGGGTCACTACATTCTCTTCTACCCCGCCAAAATTCAATACTGCCATAATATTAAAAATTTTATATGGATTATTTTATTTGTTTTTAGTTCTCTTTTCAAATCATTTAATCGGGCATCTCGCTCCTGTAGTCGCTCTCCTCAAAGACGAGCCTTGCACGGCAGTGCCCCACCCCATCATGCTCCACTTCCACTCGGCAGTCGAGCGGATCGGTATCGTCTACATGCACGCTCACGGTCATTCCACACAGGCATTCCTTCAAATATGCCATCTCCATGCGCCTTATCCGGTGAGTGTCGAAGAAATCGAGTGACCACCTGTTCATTATCAGTTTCAGGTAGCTCACACTGTTCACATGGCGGTTGGAGTCGGCATCGATGTAGCCGAAAGTATAATCCTCACAGCGTCCGGCTGTCACCTTCGACAGTCGGGTGAGCGGAGCCATAGGACAACGGCGGTCCGACACCTTGTCGCTGATGTAGCTGAGCTGCGAGATGTCGCATAGCGTGCGCTCACGGATGTCAATCACCATCCACACGCTTCGCGCATAGCCTATCTCCCTGCCGGCGCCGTCGGTAATGGCGAAATTGCGCTCCGAGAAGTGGCGGTTGTAGCTCTCCACCCATGTGGTGACGGTGTACTGCTCGTTCACGTGCGGATAACTGCTCATCTCAACGGCTATTCTTGAGAGCACCCATGCCTGTCCGTCCTCTTTCAGCCTTGCATAACCTACTCCCCAGGCATTGGCCTGCTCTGTGGCCACCTCTATGAGCCTCGACACTATAAGCGGAAGCGGGAGCCTCGACTCAGGGTCGCACTCACCTGCCGTGAGCGAATAGGTGTGGGAATATGTGTTCACTGATGGCGCCATTCCTCCTCAAGCTCCTCCTTGCACTGGTTGCGTTTCTCAAGGAACTCGGTCACATATTCGGCCGCGCACTTAGTCACCGCCACGCGTCCGCTACGCACGAACTGGCGGATGTCGAAGCGCTTAAGCTCCTCAAAGAGTGATTGTGTCTCCTCGTGATGTCCCGACTTCTCAAGCACAGTGTACTCGGGCGTAATCTCGAGTATCCGGGCATTGTGCTTGCGGATTATGGCCTCGAGATTCGGCTCCTCAAGGAGCTGTGAAGTCGGTACCTTGTAGAGTGCTATCTCTTGATACACAATTTCATCGTCGGTATAATAGAATGCCTTCAGCACGTCTATTCGCTTCTCTATCTGCTTCACGAGCTTGTCGATGGTGCTCTCATTGCTGAAAGCGGTGATTGTGAACTTATGCACACCCTCTATCGACGAAGGCGACACCGACAAAGTCTCGATGTTCAGCTTCCTGCGGGTGAAGATTATTGAAATCTGGTTAAGAAGTCCCACCCTGTTCTCGGTAAATACTGCTACCGTATATAATGTCTTTTCTTCCATCTGTGTGTGTGATTAGCTTTGCTTTTGATACTTCTCCTCGCGGCTGAGCAAGATATTGTCGACACGGGCTCCGGCGGGCACCATAGGGTAGACCATGCCTTGCGGGTCGATGTTCACATTGAGCAGATAAGCGCCATTATGGCTGAGCATGCGCCCTATTGCTGCGTCGAGCTGCTCGCGGTTCTCCACATCCTCCGCTGCCACACCATACGATTCGGCCAGTTTCACGAAGTCGGGATTCACCATCGGCGTCTGCGAGAAGCGGCTGTGCTGGAATAGCTCCTGCCACTGGCGCACCATTCCGAGGAAATTATTGTTAAGCAATATGATTTTCACGTCGATGCCATATTGGAGTATCACCCCAAGCTCCTCGACAGTCATTTGCAGGCCACCGTCGCCGGTGAAGAAGCACACCGTGCGCTCAGGAGCGGCGATTTTGGCGCCAATAGCCGCCGGCAAGCCGAAGCCCATCGTTCCCAATCCTCCCGAGGTGACAATGCTTCGCGGCTCGGTGAAACCAAAGTAGCGCGACGACAGCATCTGATTCTGCCCTACGTCGGTCACAAGTATCGCCTTGTCGCCCGACGCCTTCGACACTCTGTGTGCCACCTCGCCCATAGTGAGCGCGCCATCCTTCGGGAAAAGCTCCTTGTCGATTACCTTGACCTGCTCCAACTGCCTGTCGGCATCGAAACTTGCTATCCACTCTGTGTGCTTTGCGGCTACCACCTTTGGCAAGAGGCGCTTGAGCACAGTCTTGGCATCGCCATGCAGGGCGGCATCGGGAGTTATCACCTTTCCAAACTCCGATGAGTCGATGTCGATGTGTATCACTTTTGCCTGATTGATGAATTGCGACGTATCGCCGGTCACACGGTCATCGAACCGCATTCCTATGGCTATCACCACATCACTCTTGAAAGTGGCGATATTGGCGGCCACATTGCCGTGCATGCCGAGCATTCCCATGTTGAGCGGATGCGCGGTGGGAATGGTCGACTTGCCGAGCAGCGTGCATGCCACAGGGATATCGGCTTTCTCAGCCAATTCCCTCAGCTCTCTCTCGGCCCCTGCAATCTCCACGCCGTGTCCGGCGAAAATCATCGGACGCTCGGCTGTGTTTATCAACTCGGCAGCCGCATCAATATCACTCTCCTCCACGTCGGGATAAGGAATATAGCTGCGGATATACTGGCATTTCTTGTAGTCGGTCCACTCCACTTTCTCAAGCTGGGCATTCTTTGCAAAGTCGAGCACCACCGGCCCGGGACGTCCGGTAGTAGCAATGTAGAATGCTCTCGACACTGCCCATTGTATGTCGGCAGCGCTGCGAATCTGGTAGCTCCACTTGGTGAGTGGCTGCGTAATTCCTATCACATCGGTCTCCTGAAATGCGTCGGAGCCAAGAAAGGCGCTCGACACTTGTCCGGTAATAACCACCATCGGAGTGCTGTCCATTATGGCATCGCTCAAGCCCGTAATCACATTAGTAGCGGCAGGTCCGGAAGTGACGATAACCACGCCCGGGCGTCCCGACACGCGCGCATATCCCTCGGCGGCGTGCGTGGCTCCCTGCTCGTGGCGCACCAAAATGTGATTCAGCTCCTTGTGATAGTCGTAGAGCACGTCATATACCGGTATTATAGCTCCGCCGGGATAACCGAATATCGTGTCAACGCCTTCGGCAATCAGCGATTTCACCAACGCCTCGGCTCCTGTAATCTGGTTGCTCATAAATATTTCTTCTTTTTTCTGAGTTTTCTTTATTGTATTATTCGCGCACGCCACCCTTGTCGGCCGAGGTCACCATCGACGCGTATGCCTGAAGGGCCTTCGACACCACGCGGTCGCGGTTCCGGGGCGTGAATGCGGCTTTGCCGCGTGCCTCCTCTGCCTTGCGGCGCTCGGCAAGCTCCTCATCGCTCACTTTCACGTTGATAGTGCGCCCGGGGATATTGATTTCTATCACGTCGCCGTCGCGAACGAGTCCGATATTGCCGCCACGTGCAGCCTCGGGCGAGATATGTCCTATCGAAAGTCCCGATGTGCCCCCCGAGAAGCGTCCGTCGGTAATCAGCGCGCACGCCTTGCCGAGATGTTTCGACTTTATATATGATGTGGGATAAAGCATCTCCTGCATGCCCGGTCCGCCCTTCGGGCCCTCGTAGGTTATCACCACCACGTCGCCGGCCTGAACTTTGTCGCCGAGAATACCCTCCACGGCATCCTCCTGCGACTCAAACACCTTGGCCTTCCCCACGAAGTGGAATATGCTCTCGTCGACGCCTGCCGTCTTCACCACACAGCCGTCGGCCGCAATATTGCCATAGAGCACTGCAAGTCCGCCATCCTTGACGTATGCGTGCTCGAAGTCGCGTATGCAGCCGTTGGCACGGTCGGTGTCGAGTGATGGAAAGTATGCGGCCTGCACTCCGAGTTTTGTGGTGCGTATGCCGCAAGCCGCGCTGCTCCATATATTGCGAGCCTTGTCGTCGAAGTTCTTGCCCTCTATGGCGTAGCGGTCGATAGCCTCACCGAGCGTAAGCCCGTCAACGCGCCTCAGCGACGTGTCCACCAGTCCATGCTTGGCGAGAATACCCATTATCGACATGATGCCGCCGGCGCGGTTCACGTCCTGAATGTGATATTTCGAGTTTGGCGACACCTTGCACAGCACCGGGGTCTTGCGCGACAGCGCATCAATATCCTTCATCGTGAAGTTCACCCCGGCCTCATTGGCCACTGCGAGCAGGTGCAGCACCGTATTGGTGCTGCCTCCCATAGCTATGTCGAGCGTCATGGCATTCAGCATCGCCTCTCGGGTGGCTATGCTTCGTGGAAGCACGCCTGTGTCCTCATTGTCGTAGTAAGCATGGCAATTTTTCACTATCATCTTCGCCGCGCGGCGGAAAAGCTCCTTGCGGTTGGCATGCGTAGCCACCACGGTTCCATTACCGGGCAGGGCAAGGCCTATTGCCTCATTGAGGCAGTTCATGGAGTTGGCAGTGAACATTCCCGAGCACGATCCGCACGTCGGGCATCCGAATTCCTCAATTTTAGCCACCGTGTCGTCATCCACGCTGCTGTCGGCCGAGTCAATCATCACATCGATAAGGTCGAGTGCCCGTTCTCCCAACTTACCGGCCTCCATCGGTCCTCCCGACACGAAAATAGCCGGTATGTTCAGCCTCATGGCAGCCATAAGCATGCCCGGGGTTATCTTGTCACAATTGCTGATGCACACCATAGCGTCGGCCCGATGGGCATTAACCATATACTCCACACTGTCGGCTATCAAGTCGCGCGACGGCAGCGAGTATAGCATGCCGTCGTGGCCCATCGCTATTCCATCGTCGATGGCTATTGTGTTGAACTCGGCGGCATAGCAGCCCAGTTTCTCTATTTCGGCCTTCACATACTGACCTACCTCGTGCAGGTGCGTATGTCCGGGCACAAATTGCGTGAACGAGTTCACAATGGCAATTACCGGCTTGCCCATCTGCTCCGGCTTCATTCCGTTTGCCCGCCACAATGCCCTTGCGCCTGCCATGCGACGTCCTGTCATCGTTATGGCACTTCTTAGTGGAATACTCATATCGTCTTATCTCCTTTCAGTGTTGTAAAAAGACCTTTCCTACATCCATTGTTCATGAAGTGGAGGAAAGGTCTCAATATCCTAATTTATTTGTTTCTGTCGCTTTAAATTCTGCGATTCCTCCACACTATTTTCCAATAATGACCACCACGACACCGCTTAGTGCCACGACCGGTACAAATAGGGAAATAATAATGGAAGTAATCATATTTTTCAGCAATTATTTGTTTATTATTCGTTTTGACACGACAAAGTTATATCTATCATTCGTAAGTTGCAAATATTTTGCCTAAAAATCGCACATTATCTTACGAATTATCACTTTTTATCGGCAATTTGCTCTCATATAGCCGCATTTTCTGCCCACATAGCCACAGTTTGTGCAATTTTCGGGCACTCAGGCAGAGGCTCGGCCGCCACTACATGGCGTCGATGCGGTTCACTGCCATGCGCAACTCGGTGAGACGCTCGAGCAGGCCCTCGATAAGGTCGAGCCGCAGCATATTGGCTCCGTCGCTCTTTGCTTCGCAGGGATTCCGGTGTGTCTCCATGAATAATCCGTCGACACCCACTGCCACAGCGGCACGCGCCATAGGCTCAATGAGGTGAGGCAGTCCGCCGGTCACGCCCTTCGACTGGTTGGGCTGCTGGAGCGAGTGAGTCACGTCGAGAATCACGGGGCAGCCATTTTTCCGCATCTCGGGGAAACCGCGAAAGTCGACTATAAGGTCCTGATAGCCGAAGGTGGTGCCTCGCTCGGTGATTGCCACATCGGCATTGCCGGCATCGCGCACCTTCTGCACGGCAAATGCCATTGCCTCGGGCGACAAAAACTGACCTTTCTTTATATTTACCATTTTCCCGGTCTTGGCTGCCGCCACGAGCAAGTCGGTCTGTCGGCACAGAAATGCCGGAATCTGAAGCACGTCGACGTACTTGGCAGCCTCCTCGGCCTCCTCGGCCGCATGTATGTCGGTCACCACGGGAATGCCGTATGTGTCGCGCACCTTTCTCAATATCTCAAGGGCGGCGATATCGCCAATACCGGTGAACGAGTCGATTCGCGAGCGGTTGGCCTTTCGGTAGCTTCCTTTGAAGACGTATGGTATATTGAGGCGGTCGGTTATCTCCTTCACCTTGCCGGCAATCTCCATTGCCATCTCCTCACCCTCAATCACACACGGACCGGCAAGGAGGAAAAAATTGCCCGTAGGCGATGATTTCAGAAAGTCGGTAATCATTTATAATTTTTTTGAAATTCATTTATGTATGTATCTTATCCTCTCACATCTGATTCATGGCATGCACGGCAGCCACGGCATACATGGCAGCCGTCTCTGTGCGCAGCCTGCTGTCGCCGAAGGATATGGGCACAAATCCGGCACTCAGCGCCGCCTCTATCTCCTCGGGGCTGAAATCGCCCTCAGGCCCGATCAGAATCAGTGTATTCTCATTTTTGACAAACTCTTGCGAGAAAAGCCTTCGCCCTATACGGCTGTCGCAATAGGCGATGTACTTTTTCCCGGCAAATGGCATGCCTATCACATCCATCACCGGCGTCATCTCGTCGAGCTGTGGCAGCACAGCCTTCAGCGACTGCTTCATAGCCGACACGAGAATCTTGCCCAAGCGCTCGGTCTTAAGCTCCTTGCGCTCAGAGTAGCGGCAACGCAGCGGAATGATGCGGTCGACACCCATCTCGGTCACTTTCTCGGCAAGCCACTCCATGCGGTCGAGATTCTTGGTGGGAGCCACGGCGAGCACTATCTCGCAACCCCACCGGGGCTTCTCCTCCACACGCTCCACTATCTCGATGGCACATCGCTTGGAGTGTGCAAGCGTTATGCGGCACACATATCGGCATCCGCAGCCGTCGACCACCTCGAGCTCGTCGCCCTCGCTCATGCGCAGCACGCGCACTGCATGCTGCGACTCCTGCTCGGGGAGCTGAAGCGTCTCGGCAATATCGGGGGCATAGAATCTGTGCATATTCAGTCGATTATGAGTATTGCGATTATCGCTCAAGTGGTTTTGTGGGCACCTGCTGCGGATTCTTGAACACTATGGCAAACGTCAATGCCACCACAAGCGCGTAACCTGCGAAAATGAGCCATGTAGTGCTCCAGCCTGCCACCTGCGATGCCGGATCGGCCTGTGAGTACACCAAGTGGTTGACTACCTGCTGAGCCGACAGCGTGCCCACGGTTGAGCCTATTCCATTGGTCATTATCATGAACAGGCCTTGTGCGCTGCTGCGTATTGACGGGTCGGTGACCTGATCGACGTAGAGTGCCCCCGACACATTGAAGAAGTCGAACGCCACTCCGTAGACTATCATGGAGAGCACAAACATCCACACTCCGCCGGCAGGATCGCCAAGCCCGAACAAGCCGAAGCGCAGCACCCATGCGAACATCGATATGAGCATCACGTTCTTGATGCCAAAGCGCTTCATGCAGAATGGAATGAGCAGAATGCAGAGTGTCTCGCTCATCTGCGACAGCGATATGAGGGCGTTGGCGTGCTCCACGGCAAATGTCCCGACAAAAGCCTCAACCTTACCGAAGCTCTGTATGAACGGATTGGCAAAGCCATTGGTTATCTGGAGCGACACGCCGAGCAGCATCGAGAAGATGAAGAATATCGCCATCCTCACGTCCTTGAAAAGCGTGAACGCACGCAACCCGAGCACATCGACGAGTGAGCGGCTCTTGCCGTCGCCCTTCGTCACCGGGCAGTCGGGCAGCGTGAGGGCATAGGCACACAGCACCACGCTAAGTATTCCCGACACGAAAAACTGGTTATAGTTATTCTGGAATCCGGCAAAATCCACAAAAAGCATGGAGCAGATGAAACCGATGGTGCCAAACACGCGTATTGGCGGAAAGTCCTTCACCGTGTCCATTCCGGCCTTTGTCAGAGCAGTGAAAGCCACCGAGTTGGCAAGTCCGATTGTAGGCATATAGAATGCCACCGATATTGTGTAGAAGGTGAACAACGTGCCGAATTGAACGGCATCGCCTGCGCTCAGGGCATACCAGCCGGTGAGCAGCATAAATGCTCCGGCAAGCAGGTGGCATGCACTATACACTTTCTGCGCGGGAATGAGCCTGTCGGCCACGATTCCCACGAGTGCCGGCATGAACAGCGACACGAATCCCTGAACCGCATAGAAATATCCAATCTGTCCTCCCATTCCATGGCCTGCCAAATAAGCGCCCATACATGTTAGATAAGCTCCCCAAACGGCAAATTCGAGGAAATTCATCAAGATGAGTCTGAATTTTAAGTTTTGCATAATTATATTCCTTCTGATTTTAAGTTTTTAGCTATGTTATTTGTTCTTAAGTTTACGTTTCTCGTCGATTACTGCCTTTATCTCGGCCGCGCGCTCATATTCCTCACGCTCCACACACTCGTTGAGCATCTTCTCAAGCTCCGAGAGGGCGAGCTTGGAGAGGCGAATCTCCTGCTGCTCGTCGTCGGACGCCGCCGATGCGCTGTCGGCTTCGCTCCCCACGTCGGGAATGATGAAGCCCGTCTGCTCCACTATCTCACGGGTGGTGTAGATTGGCGCTCCTGTGCGCAATGCGAGCGCTATGGCATCGGATGTCCGCGAGTCGACAACAATCTGCCGGTCGTCGTTGCTCAGATGAAGCTCCGACAGGAAAATTCCCTCGTCGAACTTATATATGAACACCTCATCAAGCGAAATACCGAATCCGTGAGCCATGCTCGCCATGAGGTCGTGAGGCATCGGACGTGGCGGAATGATGTCCTCGAGCTTTACGGCTATCGACTGAGCCTCGGCCACTCCCACCACCACCGGGATGCGGTAAGGACCGTTCTCCTGCTCCAAGACGAGGGCGTAGGCACCCTGCTGCACCTGGCTGTAGGTGATTCCCAATACTTTCAGTTTTATTTTTTCCATGTCACAACTCACGATTATCCAATCTATTTGTCGATTTTCTGTCCGGTAATGACACCGCTGCCGTAGCACAGGTGCGATGCCGTGTCGTAGATTACGGCAAACTGACCCGGGGCAATGCCCTGCACCTTGCTCTCCGACTCAATCACATATTCCGAGCCTGCGATATGCGTCAGCCTCGCTTTCATGAACTCGGGCGAATGTCGGTTCTTGAAAGTGATGTCGACAGGCTCGTCGACGCCCTCCCACGGATTCCCCGAGATGAAGTGCATCTCATCGAGATGCAGCGTGTTGCCATATTGTTTCTCATTGCCGTAGCCATTGCTCACATACACCACATTGTCGGCGACGTTCTTTTTCACCACATACCACGGTCCGCCGCTAAGGCCAAGTCCCTTGCGCTGTCCTATGGTGTGGAACCAATAGCCACGGTGCTCACCGAGCTTGCGCCCGGTCTCTATCTCTATTATGCTGCCGCGCTTCTCGCCGAGATGGCGGCGTATGAAGTCATTATAGTTGATTTTCCCGAGGAAGCATATTCCCTGGCTGTCCTTGCGGTAGGCATTGGGCATCTTCACGTCGACTGCGATGCGTCGCACCTCGCTCTTTGGAAGGTTGCCGATAGGGAAAATGATGTGGCGCAACTGCTCATAGCTTATCTGCGCAAGGAAGTCGGTCTGGTCCTTCACCGGGTCGACGGCAGTGGCAAGATACTTGGTGCCGTCGATAAAATCGGTGGTGGCGTAGTGCCCCGTGGCAGTGAGGTCGAAATCCTTGCCCCACCGCTGCTCGAAGAAGCCGAATTTTATCATCTTGTTGCACATCATGTCGGGGTGAGGCGTCAGCCCGGCCTTCACGGTGCGCAGCGCATATTCCATCACATTCTCCCAATACTCCTCATGGAGCGACACCACCTCAAATGGCAGCCCGTATTTCTTGGCGATGAATTGGCACATCTCTATATCTTCCTCGGCCGAGCAATCGCCCTCGTCGTTGTCCATGCCTATGCGTATGTAGAATAGGGTAAGGTCGTGCCCTTCCTCCATCAGCTTGTGAACCACCACCGCGCTGTCCACGCCGCCCGAAATCAATACTGCTATGTTCTTCTTGTCCATCTGCTCATTGTTAATTGCCACTCATGCCCGAATCAGCGCACGAACATCCCCTTCACCGTCTCAAGGTTCAGGTTTTTCTCCACAATTTTGTGATCCCGGTCGAGAATGTAGAAGCTCGGGGTGAATCTTATGTCGAACGTGTCGTCGGCATCCTCGCACGCTCCGATTATCCATTTGTCGGAATAGGTGCGCGCCTCCTCGGCCCACTCACCCGAGTATTTGCCGGGAAATATGCTCAGCACCGTCACCTTGTTCTCGTCGATGTTGCGGTTGACGGTCACGTCGGTGCTCAGGCGCAGGCGCGCGATAGAGCAGTCGCTACTATCGTCGTTGAAGAAAATCAGCACCCATCCATCCTTGATGTCCGAAAGGCGCTTCTTCGACTTGTCGGGCATCACAAAAGTGAAATCGGGGGCGTCGGCGCCCTTCTCATTCTGCTCTATTTTCTTGATTTGGGCAATATAATGCTGCTTTTGGGCCGACTTCACCTTCTTGGAGTTGACAAAGAACTTCGCAAATGGCAAGTAGGCCTCATCGCTCCAGAACTCCGCTCCGGGAGCATAGAGCGCCTTCTCGGCAATCTTCATCACCATGATGTAGTTGGCAAGGTTGGACTGCGCCTTGTTCATGAAATTCTTTATCGATGAGAACACGATATTCTTGTGGGCATATTTGAAGAATGTCACGTAGTCGCGGAAAGCGGCGTCGAAAGCCGCCGAATCGGCAATGTGCTTCGACATATTGAAGTTGTCCCAGAATTTCGACACGATGTAGTTGGTGCGGCCCTCAAGCGTTGCAATGGTGTCGGGCGCTACCGGGTATTTGAAAAGAGGCTCAGCTGCTTTCACGGCCGACTCTTGTCCGAGCGACACATACCCCGACAGCGAGAACACGGCAGCAATCGCCACTGCCACAATTCTATTAAATCCTGATCTCAGAAAATCTCTCATAATATTTCAGCTTTTGTCATTTTTTCAAATAGTAAAAGTAACGCTAATTATTCATTCCACAAAATGCCAATGCCCAAAATATGGGATATTTCAACAATTTTTCACCAAAACGCCATCATTTGGCATCTCCCGAGCCATTGATAAGCTGTTGAGAGCTGTTTGAGCTTCAGTTCAGTCCCACCGGGCGACAGCAAGCTCATGCATGCCGACAAATTCAGCCCCGTCGCGCCGCAGTCCGGCAATCAGCCTCCTTAACCGAGCCTCCAATCCGGCTCCGCAATTATGGGTCATTATCGGGCTAAGCGAATATAGGTCCTTTATCTCGTGCAGATTGTAGAACTCCCACGGATGCATGTACACGACGAGCGCGCCTCGATGCCTCAGCGTCCATCTGGCAAGCGCCATGTAGAGCCACATAGGATAATTGTGCAACGCAAGCCAGAAGAGCGGCAGGCGAAGGCCCGGCGTCACCGATGCCGGAAGCTGTATCACGCCGTCGCACTCAAATTTCCCGGCAGGCTTGTCGAAGTGGTTGTAGCGTCCGGGAATGAAAGTGGGATGCAGCGACGAATTATACTCATAGCCGGCTGCTGCGATATCGCTATCGGCCACCGGCATCATGCGAGCCATGCGAAAACCGTGCACGCGCGCTCCGGTGAGCGACTCAAGGCGTTGGCGCGACTCAAGCAGATGCTCAGGCTTGAAATCGGAGTGGTAGCAACCATGCGACGCTATCTCATGTCCGCCGCTCACCATGCGCCCAATCAGATCGGGGGCCGACTCGGCGAAACGTGCCGTGCAGAAGAAGGTCACCTTTATGCCCGCTTCGGTCACAATATCAAGAATACGCTCAGCGCCATAGCGCGAGATTCGCATCTGCTCGTCGAAGGCAATCTCACGACCATTCTCCAAGGGAACGTCAAACTCCTCTATATCAAAGCTTATGGCTACTTTCTTCATCTCCACACTTTTGGAATATTTTTCAGTTCACGCACAACCACCTTAAGCCCCATCACCGACACTTTAAGCCCACGTTTTATCTCAGCCTCCACTGCTCGCACGTCGGCATGGCGGCGCACCGCCTTGTAGATGAATTGGGTGTCGAACAGGAAGGTGTCGATTGTCGTCAGCAAGAAAATCTCGCGACCTACACGGTTAAAGCCTTTCATCCCGCCCTGCGTGTCGCTGAACGGGAGCCTGAAAAGCACCTTGTTGACCAAATGAGAGGCGTAGGAGAGCATCCTGCGAATCGGAGGTAGATTCGTCTGATATGACTTGGCGCGTGTGGCTATCACCACGTCGGCGCCATCGGCAAGCGCGCCAAACACTCTCTCGATCGACTCGAAAGTATAGGGAAAATCATGGTCGATATACACCGTCCAGTCGCCGTCGCACCGGCTTACCGCCGATCGCAGCGCAAATCCCTTTCCCCTATTCTCCTCGTAATGAACTATGCACACTCCGGGAACCACTCTGTTGAGAAACTCTACCACATCAGGCTCAAATCCCCTCACCGACCCATCAGTGGCTATATACAGCGCAAACTCATACTGCGGGAATCGCTCCTTGAGCTGTCTGAAGTTGACCGCCACGCCCTTCTCCCAATTCAAGTGAGGATTGTAGGCCGGCAGCACAATATCTATTTTGCGTTTAGTAATCTCTTGTATCATAAATATCTATAAATTCTATTCATTCTACAAAATCAGGCATTTCATGTTTGCTTTTTCAAACACTTATAATTATTTTTGCACAAAATTTTCCACAAAAATAGTGAAAATAATCTATTGGTTAAGCCTTTATATCTATTAAAAAGTCAAAAAATTATGATGCAGCGACTTTCAGCCAATATATCGCACTTCTTTGCAAAGCCGATTTTTCGTAACGAAAAATTTGTTCTTGCATTGTGGACGTGCGTGCCAATTATTGCCTGGATTATGAAACTGGCTCCACACAAGCACAACAACTACCTGATATTCAGCCAATCATTCTTCCACTTTATCAATGGCACGCCACTTTACACCACCTACCCCGATGAATACTACGACATTTTCCTGTATGGCCCGCCGTTCACCATATTTGTGGCTCCATTCTCGGCATTACCCACACTGCTCGGACTGCTCGCTTGGCTCACCATGCTTTCGCTCACGCTGTTCTACGCCATAAAGCATCTTGAGCTAAGCTGGAACAAGCGCGTGTTAATCTATTGGTTCTGTGCCCATGAGCTGCTCACCGCCCTGTTCATGAGCCAGTTCAACACTGCGATAGCCACCATCGTGATTGCGTCGTTCATTCTTGTGCGCAAAGAGAAGGACTGTTGGGCGGCGCTGCTGATAGTTTTCGGCACATTGACCAAGCTATATGGCATTGTAGGGTTGGCTTTCATATTATTCTCCAAGCACCGCATTAGGTTTGTGGCATGGTGTGCCGTGTGGGCCATTGTGGTGGCTGCCTTGCCGTTTCTACTGAATTCGCCGGAATATGTGATTTCCCAATATTACGATTGGATTGACACTTTGGCCAACAAAAACGACCACAACACGTTCAGCCTTATGACCAACATATCATTTCTCGGCATGGTGCGGAAGATTTCAGGAATTGCCACATATTCCGATATATGGCTGATTCTCGGCGGCCTTGCCCTACTCGCACTCCCCTATCTGCGGTTCGGCCAATATCGTCATGCGGCATTCCAGTACATGTCGCTCGCATCCATGCTGCTCTTTGTGGTACTGTTCAGCACAGGCAGCGAGTCGAGCACCTACATAATAGCCTTCACCGGGGTTGCGATATGGTATGTTGCCGCACCCTGGCGGCGCGGGAAAGCCGACGTGTGGCTGATGGTGGCGGCATTCATCATCACAAGTATGTCGCCGAGCGATTTGTTTCCACGATTTCTTCGCGAGGAATTCGTGAGGCCCTATGCCATAAAGGCTCTGCCGTGTTTCATCATCTGGCTGAAACTGCAATACGAGATGTGCAGGCGTGATTTCGCTCCTTCAATCGGGTAGCATGGCTCTCAGTCGAGGAATGTCTCCACGCTATATCGCGGACGATGCTTCACCTCGGCAAAGATGTTGCCTATATACTTGCCTATAACGCCTATCGACAACAATATCATCGCGCCAATAAACCACATCGAGAGCATGATTGAGGTCCAGCCCGATACGGTTCTGCCCATAAAGAACGACCACAAGATATACACTATCATAAAAAAGCACACCACGAGGAAAAGGCATCCGGTTCCAATAATAAAGTTTATGGGCTTGACGGAGAATCCGGTAATACCATCCACGCCGAGATTCACCATCTTGCCTATGGTGTATTTCGACGTGCCGGCCTTGCGCTCCTTGAAGCTATAGCTCACAGTAGCCGACTTGAACCCGAGCAAAGGCACTATGCCCCGCAAATACAGCCCTCTTTCCTCATAGCCCGAGAGTTCATCGAGCACTCTCCGGCTCAGGAGCCTGAAATCGGCGTGATTGTAAACTATTCTCATGCCGAGCAGCTCCTGAAGGCGATAAAAGGCCTTCGCCGAATTGCGCTTGAAGAAGCCATTCACCTTGCGAGACTCTCGCACACCGTACACCACGTCGTAGCCCTCCTCAAAGCGCATGATCATCTCCTCGATCTTAGTCGCGTCGTCCTGCAAATCGGCATCGATGGTAATCACTGCATCGACACGGTCTTTCGACATCATCATACCTGCCATTATAGCGTTTTGCTGCCCCACGTTGCCGCGCAGGCTCAACCCCTTTATGCAAGTGCACGACGCATGCAAGTCGCTGATAACAGGCCACGTGGTGTCGGTGCTGCCATCGTTCACAAATAGGATGAAACTGTCGGCGGCTATCACAAGCCTGTCCACCAAATCGGCATATATTGCCGTCAATTCAGCCGCAGTGTCGCGAAGCACCTCAGCCTCATTGTAGCATGGTATGACAATTGCCAATTTAACCATATCTGAAATTTGTAAAATATAACTAATTCCACTAAATTTGCACAAAATTAAGAAAGTATTTCCAATTACGTCATGTTTTTTTCAAAATTGACATCTTTATGGCATTTTTTT
>JBJEKJ010000053.1:0-9974 GCA_051878575.1 Muribaculaceae bacterium
AATGCCGGCGACAGCCGCTACACCGTGAGAATACCCTCGGCAGCCATTGCCGCAAATCCGAATCTTGCCGATTAGACAACTCTATTTATCCACAAGTTATAAATTTTAGATTATGAAAAAGTATTTATTGTCACTTATGGCGCTGGCTACAATGGGAATAGCCAATGCGCAGTATGCAAGCTCCGTAGCAGGTCTTGCTCCGAAAAGCCACTTAGGACTTGATGGCTTGATTACAGCCGAGAACTACGTTCGCCACCATGCCACCATAGTCGATGCCAATGGCAATGCATTCGTGTCAGCCGCATTCGACACCGAGTATTTCGAGTATTCGCCAATCGGCGTGAGTGCGATGGTCATTAAAATCGGAGAGCTCGGCTTGCAGGAGTGGACTGCTCCTATCATAGGTGCGGCCACGGTGAAAGACCTTCTCAGCGACGGCAACGGCGGTGTGTATGTGGCCGGTGTGTTTGCCGACGAGGTAGTGTTCTATGGAGCCGATGGCGAGAGCATTACAACCGATGGCTACAAGGAGGGCGACGCATATACCACATCGCAGGCGGCATCATTCATAGCCCACTACAATGCCGAGGGAAAGCTGCTCATGCTCAACAAGATTGTTCCCGAGCACGACCCGAAACTCGATGAGCTGATTGACCCGTTTGAGGGCACCAAGGCATATAAACCCGTCGATGGCGACATCTATTGCACCGTCGACAAGCTGATGAAGGACGGCGACAAGCTCTATGCCAAGTTCGACTACTGCGGCAAGGTGACCGCTGCAGAGAACACTGCTACCTCAGGCTCTATGGATATGTTTGGATGGGGAATGTATTATCAGGCAATGAAAGCCGCCGGTGTGGCTGAGCTCGACCAAAATCTCGGTTTCAAGAAGGTGATTGTGAACATGTACACCAACTCCTTCTCTGCGCTATATAACCTTCAGGAGGTATTCTCAAGCACTGCCACATTGAAGGACGGACACATCTATATGGGAGCCATAGGCAACGGCGATGTGAATGTGGCATATTTTGATGGAGGAACAACCCTCAGTCATGAAATGCCCGAGAGCGGAGGCTACAACTTTGGCTATATCGTTGCCGACTTCAACCTCAACGACCCCTCAAAGTCGCAAATCAAGAGCCGCATCGGCGCAAGTGCCGACGATTTCTTGGCTACCACGATGAAAGACATGTATTTTTCGGGCGACCTGCTGATGATTTCGGGCAACTTCCAGGGAAGCCTCGGCTTCGACAAAGCAATTGAGGCCATAGGCTCAAGCGACATCTACACCGCGGCCCTCAATCCCTCGGACCTCTCGGTGGTAGCTACCAAGGCTTCGGGCTACAACGAAGGCGAAAAGACCGACTATGAGGAAATATACACCTCGAGCACAGTGTGTGGCTCATTGCTCTTTATCAACGGCTATGCGGCTATTAAGAAAGGCCACGTGCTCACTGCTCCACTATGCTACATCTACGACATGACAACCGGCACACTCACCGACGTGAGCAATGGAGGCTATATCTTCGGCACCGCAGCCGGCGCCGACGGCAAATGTCTTCTCACGGCATGGGCGGCACCCGAACTCACCGGCACTACGTTCTCACTCTACGATGTCGACCCTGCCGGCGTGAGCGATGCCACTATCGGCAATAACGGCGTGAAGGTTTTCGCTACCGACGCAACCGTCTATACCTCGGAGGCTTGCGATGTGGAAATAGTGGCCCTCAACGGCGCTACCGTGGCCGCCGCCAAGTCGGCTACGTCAATCGGCATAGCCGCGCTTCCTGCCGGCATCTACTTAGTGCGGACCACTACTGCCGCAGGCGTGGGCGCCGCAAAAATCGTGAAGAGATAATACTATCTGCGTCACACCCTTTTTGGGTTGGCGATAACGCAAGGCGAGGACGTGCATGGCGCATCCTCGCCTTTTTGCGTGCTTATCCGGCTATTGTGCATAAGCGGTGAGAATGTCACATTATGTGCCGTTGGTGATGGACGTGCCACTATTATATTAGTTAAAATATAGTTAAACCGACTGATTCGTATTGAAATATGTGTAAAAAAAATTACTTTAGCAAAAAATAATTTTAATCACTTTGCCTCTGAAGGCATAAAACAATATGTGCCTGTGTTTTTCGGGGTTGGAATGTGGTGGAAATTATTGCGCACACACTTAAAATTCAATACGATGGGCATATTTGGAAAAACCGACAATGAGATTAACCTCTCAAATCAAGTAAAGGCATTGCAAGACTCCGTGGAGTTGCAGCGTCGCAAAGCCGAGGAGGCCGAGGCCGCTTTGGCTTTGAAAGAGAAGGAGATGGCTGAGACTGCCGCTCAATTGAAGCAGCTGTGCGGCGAGCTTGAAGGATGCAAGGTTGCCATGCAGAAGCTGAGCGAGGAGAATGGCGCTAGAATCGATGAATTGTCGGGGCTCGTGAAGACCCTGAATATGCAGATCGCCGATAAGGACGCACAGATAGGCTCGCTCACCGCTATCGTGAACGAGCGTAATGCCGAGATATGCAAGCTGAAGGGCGAGAATGTTCCCAATGTGGAGCCGGAGCAGCCCCGCTATGTGGCTGAGACACCTACTCCGGCCCCGACGCCTCAGGTGGAGATTTCGGTGCCCGATTATGCTCCTCAGCTCGATGCCATAAAGGCCGACATATCGAGTATCAAGGAATCCTACTCCGACCTCGTGCGCAAGGACGAGATGTTCAATGCCATGCACAAGGAGCTCGACACGCTGCGTAACGACGTGTACGCCAAGCTCACGCGCCCCTACAAGGTGTCGATAATATCGCTCTACGACAGCATAGTGAGCACATACAATTATTATAAGGAACGCAAAGATGAGGACGGAAGCTATGAGCGACTGATGAAGCAGCTTAACAACTACATCATGTCGATTGTCGACATGCTTTGCGACGAGTATAACCTCGACAGCTTCGAGGCTGTGGAAGGCGAGCCTTTCGACCGCAAGCTGCACAAGACGATGAACGTGGTGGATACCGACGAGCCCGAGAAGCACGGCACAGTGGCAAGGGCGCTGCAATGCGGCTTCAGATACACCGCCTTCGACGCGGTGAAAGGCGTGGAGCGTGAGGTGGTGTTCCGTCCGGCTATCGTCGACACTTATAAATTGAAAAAATAATATTAACACAACATATCACTCAGATTATGGAGACCAAGGACAAAAGTAGAGCCGTTTACGGTATAGACCTCGGAACAACCTACAGCTGCGTAGCACAAGTCGACCAGTTCGACCAGGCTGTGGTATTGAGAAACTTCGAGGGCGATGCCACCACGCCATCGGTGGTGTATTTTGAGGATGAGACTAATGTCATCGTCGGTAAGGAAGCTAAGGGAATGCTTGAGACTGAGCCCGACAAGACGGTTTCGTTCATCAAGCGAGATATGGGCAACGACGCCGCTTTCGACAAGGCGCTGAACACCACTCCGTTTCACCTCGATCCCTCGGAAATATCGGCATATATACTGAAAAAGCTCGTCAAGGACGCCAACGACGCCAATGGATTCCCCGAGCCGGTGAAGGACGTGGTGATTACCTGCCCGGCATACTTCGGCAACAAGGAGCGCATGCAGACCAAGCAAGCCGGTATCATCGCCGGCCTCAACGTGCTCGCCATCATCAATGAGCCTACGGCTGCCGCCATTTCCTATGGAACGAAGACCTCGGAGCGCAAGACGATTCTCGTCTACGACCTCGGTGGCGGTACTTTCGATATCACGCTGATTCTCGTCAACGGTGGCGCAATCAAGGTGATTGCCACCGGCGGCGACCATCATCTCGGCGGTGTTGACTGGGATACGGCGCTCGCCGAGTACATGCTCGGAGCGTTCAATGAGCAGAATGGCACAAGCTACACTCTCGACGACAACAAGATGCTGAAATATCAGCTCCTCAACCTCGCCGAGACCAAGAAGAAGCTGCTCACCGCAAAGACGAAGGTGAACGTGAACATCAACTGGGAGGGACAGTCGGCCCGCTTCGAGATTACGCGCGAGCTCTTCGACGCCCTCACCGTCGACAAACTCAATGAGACTATCGACGCCACACGCAAGATTCTCGACATCGCAAAGGAGAAGGGCTTCGAGAAGATCGACGAGTATATCCTCGTGGGCGGAAGCAGCCGCATGCCGCAAATCAAGGAGCGCGTGGATTCCGAGTTCGGCGTCGACGCCAAGCTCACCGATCCCGACGAGTGCGTGGCAAAGGGTGCCGCTATCTACGCCATGAACGAGGCCTACCGCAAGGCTGTGGAGGACTATGAGAACGGCGACCTCGACCAACCACCCACAAAGCTCAACTGCGAGCGCACCAACGTGATGAACGTGACTTCAAAGACCTATGGACTCGGCCTTATCAACAACCGTGTGGGCAACATGATTTTCGCCAACACCGGGTTGCCGATATCCTACACCGACACATTCTATACCACCGTCGACAATCAGACCGGAGTGCGTCTGCCCATTTGGGAGAGCGACTTCACCGACAAGGAGAAAGATTCCGAGGTTGAGGACAAGTTCTGCCGATTGGTGACTACCGAGCCTTCGGTGCTCCGCCTCAACAAGAACTGGCCTAAGGAGACTCCTATCCAGGTGACTTTCAACATCGACAACGAGGGTATGCTCTCGGTGCATGCGCAGGTAGAGGCCGACGAAATCGATTTCCAGCTCAAGGTGACAGGTATCAAGAGCGACGAGGAGATTCTTGAGGCTCAGCGCTTCATCAACAAGGCAAATATTGAGTAAAACAGTGCTTGCGCCACCGCGGTGGCGCAAGCATTACGACAATATAGCGTGAAGTATAGGGTCGTGCGGGGCTGTTTAGTATAAAAAATCTTTTTTTATACGATAACTCCTATACTTCACGCTTTTTTTATGATTAAGAATTGAAAGCTATTTCATATTTTTCATGAATCCTATACTACTAAAGCAGAGAGTAGGCAAGTGGATCGAGGCTTGCCAGTATCTGAAAAGTGCAGAAATAAAAGAGCAGCTATCGGCGCAGGAATGGACCGCCGTGGAGGAGCTTAGCAATCTGTGGAACAAGAACTTCACCGCCAATGGCGTGAAGGAGGACGCCATTGCGCATATCGACACCCTCAAGCAGTGTGAGGATATGCACCCCAACAACTTGAAAATAAAGGAGCAAAGCAAGGCGCTCACAGGCGTGGCACGCGAGATGCTCACAAAAGACGAGGCTACCTACAATGAGTTCAAGGAAGCGCTGAAAAAGGAAATCAAGCAGAATCGCCCGGAGCCGAAACCTCCGGTAATACCGAAGACGAATCCTCCCAAGCCCACGGTGCCGCGCGTGGGGCAGAATCCGCCGCGCGTGGAGCAAAAATCCATTATCACCGCCAACGACGTGAAATTCTCGGGCGCGGAGTTCTGCAACACCTACGCCGACGACCGGATGATCGACGATTATGGCAAAACGCTCTATGTGGGCTCGCGCTATATCAGTATTAAGGTGAGAATCACCACGAGATATTCGGGCAATGCGAAGATAGGAATTAGGATTATCGACCCGTCAGGCACTGAGCGTGGCACCTACGATGTGAATGTGAGGCTCAATGGCACGGGCACGTATGCTCTGTCGGGCTACGGCAACGATAAGGGTACGTTCTACAACAAGCCCGGAGCGTGGCGCTTCGTGCTCTCTATAGGCAGCGACGTGGTGTATGAGACCGAGGTGCGCCTCGCATCGTCGCCTCACGCCAACGACCGGGTGTATGTCGATGGCGCAACGTTTGCCAATGTGGACTATAATGGCAACATAATCGTGGATTTCGGTGGCACGCTATACGACAACACCCAATATCTGAAGCCAAAATTGAAAATACGCTCCACTCGTGTGGGCAAGACTAAATTTGTGATTAAATTAACGGCGCCTAATGGCAGTGTCAGCACTACCGATGACGAGGTGATGCTGGCCGGAGAGCCGTGCGAGGTGTCGCTCGTGGGCTATGGCAACAAGCAGGGCACATTCTTCACGCCCGGCCGCTGGATGGTGACGTTCAGCGTCGACGGGCAAATGGTGAACAGCTATCACGTGCACATTGTGCCGAGGAAGTCGCCTGTAATTCCTAAGACAAACGATAATAGTCGCAGCAGCGGCGGCGGTACCGGCGGTCCGGGCATAGGCTCTAAGATTCTGCGCTGGCTGTTTATAGCGGCAGTGGTGCTTGGCGGACTGTATGCCGTCTCCCATGCCGATTGCAGCGGAAATAGCGACCTTGTGGCCGAATATGTCATTGCCGACGGCGTGAAGATGTATTCCCAGCCCGAGCTCAACAGCGTGGTGAAGATGCGGCTGTCGCGTGGAGCGCAGCTTTATCTGCTCGAGCGCGAGGGCGATACCGGGTGGGTGCATGTGAAGACCGAGGATGGCACGAAAGGATACATCCACGAGAGCTATGTGGTGAACGGGGTTATGCACGGCCGCATGGAGCAAATACTCGGGAATAGCGATGAGTCTATTGTAAGGGAGCTCAACAAGATGAAATATCAGGTGATGAAGCGTCAGGCCCTTGTCAATTTGCTCGACGGCTATGGGGCGAATATCTCGTCGTCGGCGAAAATCATTGATGTGGATGTGGCGAGCGCTTCGCCCTACGAGGCAGTGGCGTTCCTGATTGAGGACGGTCAAGACTGTGTGGCGGCGTCCTACAAGTTCAATGACAGCGGCGAGCCTATGATACTGCACTTTGAGAAGGGCATCGAATGGGTGTCGATAAGCCGTTTCACAGCGTCGACCATGAAGGTGAGGAATGGCGCCGGAAAGACGTTCACAATCGAGAAAGCCAAATAAATGAGTCGTCGCGGCCGCTTCAACGTTGGCGGGATGATGACTTTTGGAGGATGTGATTGATGGAATTTAGGACTACGATAAAAGTTGACAGGTTAAATGAGCCGATAGGGCACGCCGATGCGCTGATGCTTATCGGCTCATGCTTCTCCGACAATATAGGGGCGCGGTTTGCCGACGCCATGATGGACGTGATGGTGAATCCGCTCGGCACGCTCTACAACCCGCTTAGTATAGCCTCGGCGGTGGACCGCATAGTGGAGTGCCGCAAGGTTGCTCCCGAGGAGCTGTTCCTCGCCAATGGGGTGTGGAATTGCTTTGATTTTCACTCCCGCTACTCCGGTGCCGACGCCGATGCCACATTGCGGGCTATGAACGAGGCCATCGAGGGCGCGCATGAGCATCTGCGGCGCTGTCGCTATGTGTTTCTCACGCTTGGCACGGCCTTCACCTATAGCCACGGCGGAAGGGTGGTGGGCAACTGCCACAAGCTGCCGGCGGCGCAGTTTGTGCGGCGCATGTGCGGCGTGGGCGAGGTGGCGGAGGCTCTTTCGGCCGCTATTGGCGCGCTCAGGGCCTTCAATGGCAAGATAAGGGTGGTGCTCACGGTGAGCCCTATACGCCACATTGCCGATGGACTTGCGGCTAACAGCTTGAGCAAGAGCACGCTACGCGTGGCGGTGGGCGAGGTGGCGGAGCGCTTTGCCGATTGCTGCATTTATTTCCCGTCGTATGAGATCGTGAACGACGACTTGCGCGACTACCGCTTCTATGCGTCCGACATGGTGCACCCATCGGAAGTGGCGGTGCAATACGTCTGGGAGGTGTTGCGCAAGGCTTATCTCGACGATGCGGCGAGAATGCTTGCCGACCGCTGCGAGCGGATGACGAAGCGCTTGCGGCATAGGCCCATGAGCGATAATCCCGAGGTGGTGGCGCGTTTTCGTGCCGACACCGATGCGGCGCTTGCGAGGCTTGTGGCGGAGTATCCGCATTTGGCCGCCGTGGCCGGGAGATGGCGAAGCGGCGACATTGGTCCTATAACGCATGATAAATAAAATTTTAAAACGCATATATTATGGATAAAAAACTGAATCTAACGCTGCCCAAACGACTTATGGCATGGGCTGTAGTGCTGCTTGTGGCGCTGAATGTAGCAGCACAGGGGCAAGGTGCCGGCAAGGCCGACAAGAATGTCCCGGTTGACACTATTTTGGTGAAAAGTGCCAAGATGGACAAGATGATAAAGAATGTGGTGATAGTGCCGGCACAGTATTTTGATGTCGACCTTCAGAATGAGCAGTATCCGGTGGTGTATTTGCTCCACGGATTCGGCAACGACTACTCGTCGTGGCTCAAAATCAAGCCCAACCTCGATGAGATTGCGTCGGAATATGGCATAATCATCGTGTGCCCCGACGGTGCGACGAGTTGGTATTTCGACTCTCCCGTCGATCCGAAGATACAATATGAGACATTTGTGGTGAATGAGCTTGTGCCATATATCGACGACAACTACCGCACCTATCCCGAGGCCAAGATGCGCGCCATCACCGGCCTGAGCATGGGCGGCCATGGCGGATTGTGGCTCGGACTGCGCCACCCCGACGTGTTCGGCTCCTGCGGCAGCACGAGCGGCGGCGTCGACTTCCGTCCGTTCCCGAAAAAGTGGAAAATCAAGGACGATCTTGGCGATTACGACACCAATAAGGAGGTGTGGGACACTCACACCGTGCTGAGCCTCGTGCCGAAAATCAGCAAGGACTCCAAGCAGCGCATAATAATCGATTGCGGATATAACGACTTCTTCTTCGAGGTGAACAAAAACCTGCACGAGGCCTTGATGAAGGCCGGCGTGGAGCACGACTTCATAGTGCGTCCGGGAGTTCACAATTGGGCCTACTGGAACAACTCGATAGATTATCAGATACTTTTCTTCACCAAGACGTTCGGTGCCAATTAGGCCGCATTGTCGCTAATATTGCGGAATGTGGATATACTCTACAGGCTGCTCGGGCGAAGAATCCAATGGATGGGATTGATAGCGCACTTTTGCGAAGTCAATCTCATCCAATTTTATGCAGCGCAGGGTGTTGTTGTAGGCGGTCTTGTAGTAGACACGGCGGTTGGTGAGGTCGATTGCCGACGTCCATTGCGTGGCGCTCGGCACGTCGGGGCACTTTCCGGCGTGATGCTCGATGCCAATAGGAATGTCGAAATTGTTGAGCAGGTGGAAGCATTGCGTCACGGTGTCGAAGCCATTCCCGCGCTGCGGTGCCGTGTTGCGGTAGAAGGCGGCGCGCACGAAGCGCGAAGGAGGAGTCGCGTCGCCCGGAATGCCGAGGAAGCCGGAGTTTCCGCCAAGCGGTTGCAGCCTCACGCCGCCTATCGACTGTGAGGAGGCGTCGCCCGGGAATAGGTTCACATAGTTGTTGAGATTCGTCAGGTGCCACTCAAAACCCGGAGCATTGGTGATGACACCCACCTTGTTCTCGTAGAAATGCGGCACGCCGTCGACAATCTCGAGCACCACCTGCCTTCCTGAGGGCTCACCGATGCGCCAGTGCACCACCGAGCCTGCCTCTAATCCAACGATGCGCATTGTGGCGATTCCACGCTTCACTTCGTCGATGGTGGCGCATTGCGTCAGTATCCATTGCACTACTTGAAGGTCGGCGAGTGAGCTCGGGCTGCTTTCCCGCTCAAAAGGCTTGTAGCTGCCGTAGACCGGGAAGAAGAACAGACCTGCCGACAGTCCTTTCTCATTGATTCCCTCGGCGATAAACTGCTTCTGCACCACCGACAGGCCCACAACACCATATTTTGCCGTGAATTTCGCTCCCTCCACGCCTTTGGGTGTGAACGAAGTGAGCTGCTCGCCGCGGGGAATTATCACATACTCGCTTTTCAGTGCTCCGTGCGACCATTCTATGGTGCGGGCCTGAACGTAGCTGCCGTCTTTTGCCGTGAGGGATATTCCGGTACAAGCCACCGACTGGAATGAGCCGCTGCAAAGCGTGGCCACTCCAAGAGCCATAAAATTCTCAATGTTTCTCATAATAAATTCAAATTAAGATAAATAATTATTACTGTCCGCTAAACCATAAAAAGTCGAGTCCAACTTCTTGAA
>JBJEKJ010000054.1:0-9532 GCA_051878575.1 Muribaculaceae bacterium
CCAAGTCGATAAAAAAGAGAAGCTGCGCCGTAAATCTCAATTACGACACAGCCTCAATTTCTTAATTTACGCTAATAATATACGTTAGGGTCGACTTGTTATTTTCATAATTTTTGAGTATTGCGCCTATTTTTTAAGTCCTTTAACTTTGCAATCGAAAAAAAACAATCTATTGCAACGAAATTGTTAATAGACTAAACAAATAGGAATTAAAAATATGAAGGCAATTTACTCAATTCTATCACTATTGGCTGTAGCTACAGGCATGGCATCGGCGAAGGAGCCTATCGATACGATTCAAGGGAAGATAAACTTAAAATCACGACTCACTTTGGGTGGATATGGCGAGGCCGTGATGACACGCAATTTCTATAGCGACGCATGGCAGCGCTACACCCGACCTGAATTGCACAAGAATCATGCCGGGCACGGGCGCTTTGACCTTCCGCACGTGGTGATAATGCTTGGCTACGATTTTGGGAAGGGTTGGACGCTCGGCACAGAGATAGAATTTGAGCATGGTGGCACTGAAAGCGCAGTTGAAATGGAGGCCGAGGAGACAGGAGAGTATGAGAGCGAGATAGAGCGAGGCGGAGAGGTGGCTTTGGAGCAATTCTGGATTCTGAAGCGGTTCAACAAGGCTTTAAGCCTACGCATGGGACACATAATCGTACCTGTGGGAATGACCAACCGCTATCACCTTCCTACCGAATATTTCACAGTATATCGCCCGGAGGGTGAGAACACAATATTGCCCTGTACATGGCACGAGACCGGTGTGAGCATATTGGGAAGCATCGGCAAGTGGCGATACGAGGCTATGTTCCTGCCGGGATTGGACTCCGACCGATTCGGCTCAGAAGGCTTTATCAGTGGCGGTGCAGGAAGTCCCTACGAATTTAAGATAGCCAATGCCTACGCAGGCGCATTCAGGGTCGACAATTATTCAGTCAAGAATCTGCGACTTGGCGTAAGTGGCTATTATGGCAATAGTTTCAGCAACTCTCTCACTAAAAACAGCAAATATAGTGGCTGCCGCGGAAATGTGATTATAGGCACATTCGATTTCATGTATGGCACAAGGAATGTGATCGTCAGAGGCAATTTCGATTGGGCGCACCTGAGTGACTCCAAAGAAATCACTGAGTTTAACCGCGGAAGCATGTCGGCTGCATCACCGTCGCCAAAGACGGCTGTGGCTTCCGATGCCGTAGCTTGTGGCGCCGAGTTGGGCTATGATATTTTCTCAGCATTCCGTGTTAAGGCACTTGCCGAGCAGCGTCTGTGGGTTTTCGGCCATTATGAGTATTACGACTCTATGGCAAAGGTGGCATCGGGAATAATGGATTATAACTGGTGTGGAAAGCATAGAATGGCAATAGGTGTCAACTATTATCCTATAAGGGAAATTGCTGTTAAAGCCGAGTTCTCCAAACGATTCTATCAAGCGCCCTATAATAATGAGCCGTCTATCTCTATAGGAATTATTTATGCAGGATATTTTCTTAAATAATCAATTAATTATTTCAACATTATGAATTTCAGGAATTTTGTAATTCATCGGTCATTTTGCTTTATTTTGGGCGCGGCGTGCGCCATGGTATCGTGTAACAGCGGCAATGATGAGCCTGAGTCGGGCCTCGCACAGAAGGAGTCGGAGCTGCAAGCTGTCAACAGTCGGTTTGTCGATGCCACAGTGATTCCTATTTACCGCTCTCTCGCCGACAAGTCGATTGAGCTTGAGAAGGCCATAGGAGTGCTGAAGGAGAGTCCTACAGACTCTAACGTGGAAAAGGCTTGTGAGCTTTGGAAGCAATCGCGTAAATATTGGGAATGGAGCGAGGCGTTTCTCTTTGGTGCGGCATCAAAATATTACATAGATCCCCATATCGACACTTGGCCGCTGGACGTGACCGCACTTAACCGACTGCTCGCAAGCAGTGAGATGATGGCCGATATAGAGAATGTGGTGGGAAATCTCAATTATGGCTTGGTGGGTTATCATGGTATAGAATACATTATATTCCGAACCGGAAATTGCCGTAAGGCTGCCGACATCACAACCGACGAGTTGCGCTACGCTCATGCCGTTGCTCAAGATCTGGCGTTGAGCTGCTGTCGATTGGAGGCGGCATGGGCTGGATTGGAGAATGTGTCGGCGACAAAAATGGATATTATCACAGAGGCTGAGCTTGAGCCCGAGGACAATTATGGAGAGCAGATGAAATTGTGCGGACAGGCCGGTAGCACGTGGAAATCGGTAACTCTTGGTACCGATCAAATAATTGAAGGATGTAAAGACATTGTGGATGAAGTGGGCAACTCAAAGATTGGCAAGCCACACACCGGTGAGGACGAGTCGTATATAGAGTCACCTCACGCTTATAACTCAATCCAGGATTTCATCGATAATATTAAGAGCGTGCGCTACGCCTATTTTGGCGGTTTCGGTGCCACAACCGCTCACGCCAACTCAGTGAGTGCATATATCAGGAAAATCGACTCTGCCGCCGACGACGCCGTGATCAGCGCTATCGACAATTGTATAGCAGCAATCGATGCCATGCCGCGTCCTTTCGTGAAAAATTACAAAGCTGCCGAGGTGAGCGCGGCTATTGAGGCCTGCGACGTGCTAAATACGGCCTTGACCAATGCACAGAAAGTATTGTACAAATAATTTTTAGTGATAATATGAGACGAATAGACATATTCTTGCAAGCTGTTTTATGCTTTGCTTTGGCTGCGTCGTGCAGTGATGACACGCCGAATGATAATGGTACCGACCAAACGGTAGAATTAAGTGAGGAATGGTATAGCGGTGGCAAACTCGGTACGGTGTTCAATGCCACGACCTATGCCTACGAGCAGCCCGCGCCTGCTGTGGAGAATGCCGGTATGATTCAAGCGTTCAAGCATGGCGAGCAGCAATTTGAGCGTGACTTTAACGAGAATGGAGAGGGTGCTTTCAGTGGACTTGGCCCGTTGATGGTGAGGAGAGGCTGCCTATATTGCCATCCAAACTACGGGCACGGAAAGCGTCAGGAACAATATCGTGCCAATACTATGGGCAATGGTTATCTGCTCGTGATAACCGACGACACCGATACTTATCTGTCGTCGCTCACCGGTATGCCACAGACACTTGCCGTGGCTCCGTTCAAGGCTCCGCTCGACGAGACTAAAATCAAAATTGAATGGAAGGAGTACACCGATGAGTGGGGCAACAAGTTCCCCGATGGCGAGACCTATAGCCTTATCTATCCCGAGGTGTCGATACCTGAGGATGCCTATTACGTTCCGCTTGAGGTGACGAAAAATGGTGTTACCGAGGTTGTGCCGCACTCAAAAGTGAGAGTACGGCTTGAGTCCACTATCGGGATATATGGCACCGGATTGCTTGATGCTATTGATGATGACGACTTGAAAGCGCAATATGCCGCTGAGGAGGCTGCCGGCGTGCCGCTTAACCCTGCAATATTCGCTAACGGGAATTGGGTGAAGACCTATAGCAATACCGGGCATCCGCTTCGCTACACCTATGCTTTGTCGCGTGGCCCGCTCCAAGATGCCGCCGGTGCAAATGCGATATGGAATATCACCAATGTAACTCGCAGCGACAGACGATATCACTACATGACTGCGACTTATGCAAAGACTGCATCAAAGGATGCCGATGTGCAAGCTGAGTTTTACAAATATTTCCCATCTCGCAAAACCGACAAGGGTGTGGAAGCCGATATATACGATTATCTGATGTCGAAGGATCTCGATGTCGAGATGAGCGACGAGAATTATATCAACTTCATGGTTTGGCACCGTGGCCTTGCCGTGCCTGCCGCTCGCGACATGGATGATGCCGACGTGCAGCGAGGAAAGCAGCTGTTCACTGAAATTGGTTGTGCCTACTGTCATCGTCCGTCGTGGACAACAGGTGATGACAAGTTCTCCGACCCCAATGGGTTCTTTGCCGAGGCCGATGCCCGATTGCCAAGATACCCGCACCAGAAGATATGGCCTTATACCGACATGGTGCAGCACAGGCTGTTCATGAAAAATGATATTAGAACCGGTTGGTGTCGCACTACTCCATTGTGGGGACGAGGGCTCAGTGAGATGATCAATGGAGGAGTCGATCGTCTGCATGATTGTCGTGCCAGAACAGTCATAGAGTCGATTATGTGGCATGGCAGTCAACAAAGCGATGCACGCCGATCGACCGAGAAATTCAGAATGCTTTCAAAATCTGATCGTAACGCCATAGTCAAATTCATAAACGCAATCTAAATGAAAAACACTACACTGAGAAATATCACATTCGGCTTGGCCGGATTGTTTGTCATCGTTCTCGTAGCAGCAACTATTATTGAGAAATTTTTTGGCACCGAGTGTGTGAACGCATATATTTACTACTCAGTGTACTTTGTGATACTATCATTATCGTCACTCATATTGGGCATAGTGTATATGCTCAATATGGGTGTTTCCCGTCGCATCCCTACTATGATATTGCATTTGGCTTTCGTAGTAATAGTCATGGGAGCGATAGCGACGTGGCTATGGGGCACTCAAGGAACCGTAGATCTGAAGAAAGATACTACGGTTAGCGAATTTGCCGACGAGTCGGGGCACACGACTCAATTACCGTTTGGCATCGCTCTCGAGGATTTCTCCGTAAAGAATTATCCGGGCACCGACTCTCCGATGGACTACCTGTGTCGAATCTCGGTCGTGGATGATTTTGAGGATAAGGGTGAATTGTCGATGAACAAGGTGTTCAGCCATCGACATTATCGATTTTATCTAAAATCCTATTCAGCCGATTGTGACTCAGTGTCACTGATGGTTTTTCACGATCCCATTGGAATTGCAGTGACGTATTCAGGATATGCCTTGCTTATGGCTGCGATGTTGATATTCTTCCTCGACAAGCGCAGCAATTTCCGCCGGCTTTTGCGCCGCGCGGCCAAGCGTTCATCAGTCGCTTTGGTATTTCTTCTGTCATTTACCTCGTTTTTTACATTCACATCGATGTCAACGGCTGCCAACGAACGCCCAAAGCACCTTCCGGCCGATGTGGCTGCAAAGTTTGGCAATCTTCGAGTGCTTTACAATGGCCGTATCTGTCCGGTTCAGACCCTTGCCAGGGATTTTACGATAAAACTCACCGGAAGCGCCTTATATACAGACATGACACCCGAACAGGTGCTAACGGGATGGATATTCTATTATACCGGTTGGAGAGACGAGCCAATGATAAAGTTGAAATCGGGTGCGGTGCGTGATTCTCTTGGTGTCACATCGTGCAATGCCTCGCTCAGCGATTTCTTCGATGAATATGGCAATTATAAGTTGAGACGCATAGTGGCCGATATAAAAAAAGGCAAGAATGTGGCTGGCAGCAAAGGCTTTATCGATGCCGACGACAAATATAATATGTTCATGATGCTGTATTCGGGTGGGCTGCTAAAGCTATTCCCCTATCGCAATGACGATAAAGGAATATCATGGTACGCACAAGGTGATGAACTTCCGAACGATTGCGACGAGGATAAATGGATATTCATTCGCAAATCGCTCGACTATGCCCACGAGCTTATAATGATGAGAGATTTTGATGGTGCGGCTCGGTTAATCGACAAGATAGGCAAATATCAGGAAAAGGAAGCCGACGGATACCTTCCCTCACAGCTGAGGATGGATGCGGAGTCGGCTTATAATGCCATAGCCATCAATAAGCCTATTGGCTTAACGATTCTTGTTGTCGGGTTATGTGTATTGCTGATTGCAATGTATTATTCGTCGAAAGGCATAGCGATGCCGAAGATATGGCGACATTCAATTCTTTCCCTTAATATAGTGATTCTGATCTATCTAAGTGTCATTATTTCCATGCGTTGGATAATCGGTCAATATTTGCCATTGTCCAACGGATTTGAGACTCTACAGTTTATGGCATGGTGCGTAGTGCTTATATCCTTATTTTTACATATTATGTCGGCACTGTTCTCCTCATTCGGCCTGATAGTTTGTGGAGGAGCCATGGTCGTGGCTCATTTAGGAGAGCAGAACCCGGCAATCACTCCGCTGATGCCTGTATTGAACTCGCCTTTGCTGAGCATACATGTGGCTATAATTATGACTGCCTATTCGCTTTTTGCAATTGTAATGCTTAATAGCCTGTCGGCAATCATAATTGACAAGGTTGGCAAGGAATCCGGTGCACATTTCGTCAGGCAATCGGCAGATATCGGCCGACTGATTCTCTATCCTGCCGTGTTCCTGCTCACAGCCGGCATATTTGTAGGAGCAGTGTGGGCTAATGTGTCGTGGGGTCGCTATTGGGGGTGGGATCCGAAAGAAGTATGGGCATTGATTACGCTGCTTGTGTATTCGGCGGCATTGCACACGCAGTCGATTCCGGCAATGCGTAGTGCTTCATTCTTTCACCGATTCTCTGTCGTGGCGTTTTTTTGTGTGCTTTTTACTTATTTTGGAGTGAATTTCCTTTTGGGAGGGCTTCACGGTTATGCGTGAAAATCACAACAACTTAATATCTTGAAGACGGACCAATTTATGGACAATTGCATAAATTGTGAGGCCGGCAGGTGTGTGAATCTGCAACTTGTTGCTGATGTTGCGTCTATGTGTAGTAACTGTGTGTATTGATATGCACAATTTGTCGGCAATCTCCTTGTTGCTCAATCCGCATGCCACATATTCGATTATCTCGCGCTCGCGTTGACTGAGTGTCTTGGGTGATTCTATTGAGTTGGCGGCATCGTTAGGTTCGTCGGACGACGCACTGCCCTCGCTCAGCGCAGTGGAACTCTCCAACTCCTCCACGGCAGGGACAAATAGGAAATCCTCCACCTGGCAATGGAGCGATAAGTCCTGCTCACAATTGATAATGTCGAAAAGCACCGATGTGAGCAGATTGTTGCTCTGATCGGGATAATAGCGAATGATGATGTCCTTTAGTTCCTTCAGCTTGGTATCCATAGTGTTATGCTTCTCGGCAAAGGTCCGTATCACGTAGCGAGAGTCACGGATGCCGTTAAGAAGCCCCTCCACGTATGTGAACACTTTATTGTTCTCATATTCCATGTGCTTGCGCACCTCAATCACATATTCATCGTAGAAACGCAGTATGAGGAACGCCACGTCATCGTTTCCCGAGCAGTCGATTGACTCGATAAGTCGGCGTCTTATGGTTGGCAAATTGTAGTCGAGGAAATATGTATGAGCCTGTTTCAGGTAGTCGATAAGCGATTTGAGCGATATCCCTTGAATGTCTTTTTCTTGATTGCTGATGAAATTGGCAACAGCAAGGAAAGTTGCCACATCCACATTCTGTGAGTCGCAACTTTCCTTTACCGACTTCTCACCGAAGCCTAATGATATTCCAAATCTATTGAGAACCATAAGCAACAGGCTATTGTCGCTTATAAGGTCTTTTAGTTTGTCGGAAGCCTTGTATTTTCGCTTAACATTCATTGAAATGCTCTTTTTTGTCAGCAAAATTAGTGCCTTTTCCGACAAATAGCAATACTCAAAAGTGAGTATTTTCAGGAACAAATATTAAATGTCGCTAACATCAGCCAAGTATCAGGCATTGAAGCCAGATGAACAATATTCCACTCAAATAACCCGCCAATGCGAGCAGAGTGATATTCTTGCAATACCACCAAAATGGTATTTTCTCGATTCCCATGGCTACCACACCGGCTGCCGAACCTATTATCAGCAAGCTGCCTCCCACACCGGCACAGAATGTCAGCAGATGCCAGAACAATCCGTTCTCTACGAAAAGTCCTGAATATGCCGGATCGGCAACCGTCGACAGTGTAGCGGGATCGACTACCGGATACATATCGATACATGCGGCAACAAGGGGCACATTGTCGACTATTGACGAGAGAACTCCGATTGAAGAGCTTATCAAGTAAGGCTCATGAATTGTATTGTCGAGCCATGTAGCCATATTACCGAGAATGCCGGCTTCCTGAAGTGCGCCTACTGCCATAAGAATACCCAGGAAAAACAATATGGTGGGCATGTCGATATGCTTCACCACTTGCGATACGCGCCCCTCAATCGACGAGTCGAGGCGAAATTTCCTCACGATAATCTCTGTGAGCAACCAAAGCGCTCCGAGCGAGATCATCATACCCATGAACGGTGGCAGACCGGTAAAAGTCTTGAAAATAGGCACGAAAAGCAATCCGGCCACGCCCGATATAAGCACTAATTTGCTAAGGTGCTTGTTGACAGTTACAAGCTGTGGGTCGGGAGCCGACGCTACCTTGATCGTAGCATTCTGCATGCCGTCGTCCTTAATCAGTCTGCATGCTATGTAGAGCGGAACGATGGTTGAGATTACACATGGTATGAACAGATTAAAGATAAGGTCGCCTGTAGTCACATTATCGTTCATCCACAGCATAATCGTCGTGACGTCGCCAATCGGCGACCATGCGCCACCGCTATTGGCTGATATCACTATCACTCCTGCAAACAACCATCGGTCGCTCTTTTTGATAAGCATCCGACGCAGCAACATCACCATGATGATGGTGGTGGTCATATTGTCGAGCACTGCCGACATGAAGAACGTGATTATGGCGAGCAACACAAGCAACAGCCTCTTTTTGCGGGCTTTCACATGTGTGGTAATGAAGTTGAAGCCCTCGTATTTGTCGATAAGCTCCACAATGGTCATTGCTCCGATAAGGAACACGAGAATCTCGCAAGTGTCGCCAAGTTGCTCTATAATGGCTGCTCCGGTGTTTGGCAGTAGCCCCGATGACGCCAGCACGGTCCATAATATACCACACATTAGAAGTGCGAATGTCGCTTTGTTTATCTCGAGCGTATGCTCCAGTGCTATAAGAATATAACCTACAACAAAGATAATAATCATTGCAGTTATCATAGTATACTATCCAGGATTAATGTTGATGTATTAGTTTAATTTTTGGTTTATCGTTTATGCTTTTATATCCTTTTATCTGATTCGGTCGTAACTACTGAGTGTCTTTATATCTTTTGATATACCTAAATCGGCTAAATAAAACATAATTATTGCAATCACCGGCAGAATATTGCTCCATGAAATGGAGAGCATGTCACATTCTACATTGAACAGATAAATCATCAGCGAAATAATCAATGCAGCCGTTATGCCACCTCCTATCACACATAGCCTGCGTTGCAATTTAAGCGTCTTGAACTTGAATATAGTCACAAGAGCGAGAATTGCAGCCAATGCCGAGACAACGAAGAAGCCCCACATCGACGCTCCAATTTCGGGATTGCTGCCAGTCATTCCAATTTCTACCGTTGCCGCCTCAATACCTATTTCAGCAATGGTTGAAAACGAATACACGCCCATCAATATTGCTGCAAGCAACAAATACACACTTTGCCATCTTTGTAATACCATAATTTCTTATTGTTTTTTAAATTCAAATTTTTCTACTGCAAAGATACATAAAAAAGAGATTTTTTACGCCCGGTGAATAAGAAAAATCAA
>JBJEKJ010000055.1:0-37519 GCA_051878575.1 Muribaculaceae bacterium
GTCGATAAAAAAGAGAAGCTGCGCCGTAAACCTCAATTACGACACAGCCTCGTTTGGCTTCTTAAGCTATCTACTATTTGTAGTGAATGAAGAGAAAAAGAGTCCGTTGAAATAAGGAAAAGACTCCTTTGGGAAATGAAGTTGATTGACTGGCCCAAGTATTCGTCGGTGCTTTCCAAAAGAAGCGTCGATTCTAAGCAAAAGAATCGACGGTGCTATGAAAAAGAATCGACGGTGCTCAGCAAAAGAATCGACGATGCTAAGAGGAAGCAGTCAATATACTCTCAGATATCAATTAACTGCTATGGATCGAGAGGTAGCAATACGGGACAAAACATAGTAACATCATAGTTTTTCCACTTGGGTTTCGTGAAGCTTTCTCTCTGTTGCCTTCCTGTCTGTGGATTCTACAATAACCGTTCCTCCAATGCGCTTGCAGAATCTTTCAATGCCAAAATCAAACTCTTCCGTACCAACCTTAGAGGGGTTGCTGACAAGAAATTCTTCCTCTTCCGTATTTCAAAATTATATGCCTATCCCCACTAAATTTCTACTGACCCACAATTTATCCTGACGGACAATGCAATCAGGCTTATTTTACGCTATTTAGCATTTATGAGAAATAAACATTCTCATACAGAATCTAACTTTGCGGTATAAAAACGAGGCACGCGGCTCAGTCCGCCACCCCGGAACCTACAATAGTACAACAACTTAAAACTTACCACTATGAACAAGAACGACATCTCCACACTGAATTGCCTGATTGTCATTATCGCCATGATATCGATAATGCTGTTCATTTAGCAATACCACGGCCCGCACGTCCTAATCCATAATAGGCGGCATCTCGACAAAACCATTCAAGCAAACTTGTTGCTTTTGTGCTCGATTTGCACTATCTTTTGATAAGATAGGCGGCATCTCGACAAAACCATTCAAGCAAACTTGTTGCTTTTGTGCTCGATTTGCACTATCTTTTGATAAGATAGGCGGCATCTCGACAAAACCATTCAAGTAAACTTGTTGCTTTTGTGCTCGATTTGCACTATCTTTGCATTATCGACACACAGAACAATACAATTATTATTGACATGTTTTCAGGAATAGTAGAAGAGGCCGCCACGGTGGTGGCTCTGCGCAAAGAGGAGGGCAACCTGCACATCACGCTAAAATGCAGCTTTGCCAATGAGTTGAGAATCGACCAAAGCGTGGCTCACAATGGCGTGTGCCTGACGGTCGTCGACCTGCCCGGCGACGGTACATACACCGTGACCGCGATTCAGGAGACTCTCGAACGCTCCAACCTCGGGATGCTTCAAGTGGGCGACAAAGTGAACTTGGAGCGAAGCATGCTGATGAACGGACGCCTCGACGGACACATCGTGCAAGGACACGTCGACAGGACCGCAACCTGCGTGAGCGTGGTGGAGGAGGACGGCTCATGGCGCTACGCCTTCCACTATGAGCTCAACCGCGAGCAAGCCCGCAAAGGATATGTGACCGTGGAGAAAGGCAGCGTGACGGTGAACGGCGTGAGTCTCACGGTGTGCAACTCGCAGCCCGACGGATTTGAGGTGGCTATCATCCCCTACACTCACGACAACACCAACTTCCACCGCATCGCTGCCGGAACAGTGGTGAACATTGAATTCGACATCATAGGCAAATATCTGAGCCGGATGATGGAGTTTGCAAACTGACGGCAATGAAGCGCATCGGCATTCTCTCTGACACTCACGGGCTGTGGGACGACCGCTACGCGCAGTATTTCAGCTCTTGCGACGAGATATGGCACGCCGGCGACATAGGCTCGGAAGAACTGCTCGACCGTCTTGAGGACATTGCTCCGGTGAGGGCTGTCTATGGCAACATCGACGGAGCCGCACTGCGCCGTAGGCTTAAGGAGGTTTCTTGCTTCACCACCGAGGGAGTGAAGGTGCTGATGACCCACATCGGGGGATATCCGGGGCGCTACGCCCCGGGCATAAAGGCCCTGCTGCTCGACAATGAGCCGCAAATCTTCGTGAGCGGACACTCGCACATACTGAAAGTGGTGAACGACAAGTATCTGCACCTGCTGCACGTCAATCCTGGCGCAGCCGGACGGCAAGGATGGCAGACGATACGCACTCTCGTGCTCCTTACCCTCGACCACGGAGGAATAGCAGGCTGCGAAGTAGTGGAATTGGGCTGACTCCCGGTACTACAGCCACAATATCGGCGTACACATATACGTTTTTATAGTGAACAATGACATTTGAAAGCATTTTTGAGCAATGAGGAAATTTCTTTTGACGGCAGTGGCCGCATTGGCGGCCATTTCGTTCAACTCGTGCAAGACGTCGGAGGCCAACTACAAAGCCGCCTACGACATCACCGCCAACAAGGTGAAGTCGCGCAATGACGTCGACTCTACCACCTACAACAAGATTCTGGCCGAGAAGAAAGAGGCTACGGCAGTGGTGGCGGGCGACTCGGTGCGACTGATTACTCTCCGCGTGAACATCGTCGACGACAAGCCCTCCGACATGAAACCCTACGGCGTGGTTGTGGGCGAATACAAGCAGGTGTTCAACGCCCGCTCCTTCCGCGACAGACTGAAGAAGGAGAACAAGCCCGCTTACTTGGTGATGGACGGCTCCCGCATGTACTACGTCATAGTGCACGGCTTCGACACCTCGGCCGAGGCATCACAATACATGAAACGCCTCGACAAAGAGGTGAAAATGAAAATTCCAATCGAGCACCCGTGGATTCTTGCTCGGCAATAAGGCAGGAGATGTGCAGGGTGTGGCAAGTGGGATTTGGCGACGACGCCGACTTCGTGATGCGTTATCTCAACGCCTACGACACCCCGGCCAACCGCATCGTGCGGCGCGACAGTGAGGGACACATCGTCGCGCTGATGCACTATCACCGATTCAGCGCAGGGCAAGCCGACGGCGCCTACATTTACGGCGTGACGACGCTGCCACAATGGCGCGGCCGCGGACTCGCACGACAGATGCTCCACGAGGCCTTCGAGGCCATGAGCCGCGAGGGAATAGCCTTCGCCATGCTGATAGCCGAGGAGCCATCGCTAAGGCAGTGGTATGCCACCATGCAGTTCACTCTGCTCGACGGCATCACCATGGAGGTGACTGGCTCCGACGGCATGAACTTCGGCATGGACGACAGCTCCCTTAACGTGCCTATGGTGCGAGCCATAACCAACGACGAAGCCCCGGCAGCCACACCGGGCGACTACCTGACATCCTTCCCGAAGAAAATAATCATCAATACATCTGATACTCGACAGTGAGCACCTGGAACTCGGTGCGACGGTTCACCTGGTCGGCAGCCTCCTGATCCTCAGGTGACAAATTGCCGACGAACTCCTCATTGAGCACATCGCCCTCCTTGAACTGCGGATAGAGCTTGGCAATGCGCTTCGTCACCGTCTTGGGTCGCGACTCGCCATAGCCATGCGGCTGAAGGCGCTCCTTCTCCACTCCAGCCTCGATAAGATAGTCGACTACCGACTGCGCGCGACGCTGCGACAGGCGCATGTTGTACTCATCGCTGCCCTTGCGGTCGGTGTGCGACGCCATCTCAATGGCCACGTGAGGATTATCCTTTAGCATCTGCGCCATCTCGTCGAGAGCCTTCTTCGACTCCGGGCGCAGCGTAGCCTTGTCGAAGTCGTAGAAAATATTCTCCACCACCTGAGGCTTGTGCATCGCGGCAAGGATGAAATCCACCGAATAGTCGGCATCCTCCTCTATTGTGTCGCTCTCAAACTCCTGTTTTCCATTAAGATATCCCTTTGCACCGGCAAGCATCACATACTTCACGCCACGCTGCAAATTGAACTTGAACGTGCCGTCGTCCTTGCCCACGGCCTTCTGGTTGGAGCCATCATCGCCCACGATGCGAATCACGGCGTTAGGCACCGGCTCGTCGTCCTTGTCGAGCACGTATCCCGATATTGTGATTCTCAGGTCGGGCTTCACGAAGCTGTAGATATGGTCGTAGCCTCGGGCATCGTTGCGGTTGGAGCTGAAGAAGCCCGACTCGCCCTTGCCGAAAGTAATTCCGAAGTCATCACCCGCCGAGTTCATTGGCACGCCCATATTCTCGATGTTCCAACCACCCGAAGGAGTCTTCGTAGCCTTGAACAAATCGAGTCCGCCAAGTCCGGCATGGCCGTTGGAGGAGAAATACAGCACGCTGTCGGTGCGCACGAATGGGAAACGCTCATCGCCGGCAGTGTTGATCTGCTCACCGAGATTCTCGAGCGTTCCGGCACGCTCCTTGAGGTTAACACGCCAAATATCCTTTCCGCCAAACCCACCGGGCATGTCGCTCGAGAAATACAGGTATGTGCCGTCGGGCGACACGGCAGGGTCGCCGTAGGCCGACAGCGTGTCGGCGGTAATCTCATATTTCACAGGAGCGCTCCACTTGGCCTCCGAGCGCTGCGAGGTGTAGATCTCCACCGATGTGCCCGAATTAGGCTCACGGCGCGCCTTGGCAAGATACATCGTTGTGCCGTCGGGCGAGAATGAGGTCACTCCCTCGTCAAACTCCGTGTTCAGCTCACCCTCCACGGGCTCGGGGCGCTGCCAATTGCCCTTCTCGTCGAGCTTCGAGAAGAAGATGTCGCACTGCTTGGTGCCTGTAATCTCGCTCTTGCGCGTACCGGTAGCCTTCTCGGTCGACGACGTGAAATACAATTGGTCGAAATTCCCATCGAGGAACATCGGGCAGAAATCTGCCCTTCGTGAGTTGAACAACTTGGCGTTGCGCACTATGTAGCGTGTGGGATTCTGCCTCAGTTTCTGTGCGTTGCGGCATCCGCGTATTCCATCCTCGGCCAGACGGTATTTGGGCACTTTAAGCAGGAATTCCTCATAATTCTGAATAGCCTGCGCATATTTCCCCTCGTTGTGCTGCGACTGCGCCAAATAGAAAAGCGCCATGCTGTCGGGGTAGTTGTAGCGCAATGCGTTCTGATAAGCCGCCGACGCCCGTGCCGACATGTTCAGCCTCCTGTAGCACTCACCCATCTTGAAAGCCACCTCGCCGCGCAGAGGGCGCTCCTCGCGCTTGGTGAGCTTATTGTAGATTTTGCGGTAGGTACCCGCCGCGTCGTAGTATTCGCCGCGGGCATATTGCTCCTCGGCGTCGCTCAGCTTCGCACCCCGACACCCGGTAAGCGCCACGACCGCAATCAGCAGCGCAACATTAAGAATTGATAGAAATCGTCTCATCAGGAAATACACGTGTTGTCTTTATTGGAAATAACGCCTACAATCAGCCCTTTATTATAGATTTCGGCCTAAAAAATGGCAAATGACCGCTTATTTTGGCTCTTTTTCAAAAAAATACACCTTTTTCGCTCAAAAAAAGTTGCGAATTATGACATTTGTTCCAAATTTATACTATCTTTGCTCACACATTAATATTTATAATTAAACTATTCAATAATGAAAGAACTTATCGCTAAAATTGAAGAGGCTTACGCTGCATTTACTACCGACGCTAAGCTTCAGGCAGAGAAAGGCAACAAGGCTGCCGGTACTCGCGCACGCAAGGCTTCACTCGAAGTTGAGAAATTGATGAAGCAATTCCGCAAGGTTTCATTGGATGAGGCTAAGCAGTAATTAGTTTTCAAAGTTACTAAAGTAGCAAAAAAGACGAAAGTCGCATGCACCGATGCACGCGACTTTTTTTTATTTCAATCGCAGCCCTCACCACTCATCCCACATCCCGGGCGAGGCGACGGCGCATTATGGCCGAGGTAACTATGGAGGTGAGGAATCCCACCGCCGCCACAAGGGCAAAGACTATCGCCACGTCGCCCCACTGTATGCGCACGGGATAGGCCCGCACTATCATAGTGGCGGCATTGCCATGAAGCGCTATCAGTCCGAACTCCTGCTGAATCCAGCACAGCAGCAGGCCGAGGCTCACTCCAAGCACGGCACCAAGCAGCGATATGAGCCATCCCTCGGCCACGAAAATACCCGTAATCTGCTTGTCGGCGGCACCGAGATTGCGGAAAGTGCGTATGCTCTCGTCCTTCTCTATAATCAGCAGCGATAGAGTGCTTATCACATTGAATGTGGCTATCACCATGATGAATCCGAGCAAGAGGAAAGTGACCCACTTCTCGATGTTCACCATGCGAAACGACGCAGCCTGCTGCATGAGCCGGTTCTTCACCACATATCCGTCGCCAAGCGCCTGCCCGATGTCACGCATCACCCTTGCCTCGTCGGCTCCGCGACGCAATCTCACCTCAATGGCCGACGCCTCGCGCTCATAGTCGAAAAGATGTCGCGCCATATCGATTGGAATCAGAATCATGTCGCGGTCGTAGTCACTTTGCTCAATCTGATACACTCCGCCGATAAACAGCGAGTCGGCGCGGAACGCCCCCATAGGGTTGTTGAGGTCGACGCTGCCCTGTCGCTTAGGAGCATACAGGCGCATCTGCCCGAAAAATCCCGGACGCGCCCTAAGCTGCAAAGCCGTCCCCACGCTGAGCACGGCATAGCGCGACACGCCGTCGTCGAGCAGGAATTCCCCTTCGAGCAGCGCATGGTCAATGGAGTTGAGCGAGTCGTAGTCGAGCGGCACACCCTTCACCCTCACCGGCATCTGGTAGTCGCCGAAAAGCGCCAAGCAATGATCGTCGATAGTGGGCATGGCAATCTCCACGCCGTCGATGGCACTCACGCAGCTCAGCACGCTGTCGGCATCGGCTATCACCTTGCCGCGCGCAGGCGTCACCGCCACCTCGGGATCGAGCATCGACAGCTTGTCGCCAATCAGCCCGGCAAATCCATTGAACACCGACAGCACACACACCAATGCGGCAGTGGTGACAACCACTCCACACACCGATATTATCGAAATAATGTTGACCGCACTGTGCGTCTTTTTCGATATAAGGTATCGAGCCGCTATTTTCAGCGTGAATCTCATTTCAGCAAGCTGTCGATATGCTCAATGTAGTCGAGAGAATCGTCGATGTAGAACGTGAGCTCCGGAGTCTTGCGCAGCTGATAGCGCACACACTGCGCGAGCTCATATCGCACGCTCTTGGCGCTGCGGTTGATGCTGTCGAGAATCTCCTTGCCCTTATCGGAAGGAAAGATGCTCAGATACACACGGGCGATACTGAGGTCGGGCGACACGCGCACCGCGCTCACCGACACCAGCACGCCACCCATCTTGGCCGTCTGCTTGCGGAAAATCTCGCTAAGCTCTTTCTGGATAAGCCTTGCTATCTTTTGTTGTCTTGTAGTCTCCATTTATGCTATATATTTTATTATTATCAATACTCTTCACTGACCGGCCCCCGACGATACCGACGCTTCGGCGCAGTCACTTCTTGTGGATTATAGTCAGTCCGTCGCGAATGGGCACAATCACCTTCTCCACGCGGTCGTCGGCCGCCACAAGGTCGTTGAACCGCAGTATGCCCTCGGTCTGCGCATCGAGCTTCTTGCCCCAGTCCACCACCTTACCGTCCCATAGGGTGTTGTCGGCAATGATAAATCCGCCCTTGCTCACGCGGTCGAACACCAAGTCGTAATATTCGCAATACTCGCGCTTGTTGGCGTCGATGAACACGAGATCGAACTCTCCGGGCAGCGTGGCAAGCACCTCGCGCGCGTCGCCTATGTGCAGCCTTATCCTCGGAGCAAGCGGAGAAACGTCGAAATGCGAGCGGATGAAGTCCTCCAACTCATCGTCTATTTCTATGGTGTGCAGCTCACAGGAGTCGTCGGCAAGCCCCTCGGCAAGGCACAGGGCCGAGTAGCCGGTGAAGGTACCAAGCTCCAAGATGCGCCGCGGACGAATCATGCGCACAAACATCTTCAGCATACGGCCTTGCAGATGGCCCGAGCACATGCGCGGGCGCAGATGATAGAGGTGCGTGGCGCGGTTCAAGCCGCTCAGCTCCTCGCCCTCGGCGTCGATGTGGCTCAATATGTAGTCCTCTATTTCGTCCTGCATAGCGTCAGCCATCGTTTTCCGTGTTAAGCAACGCCTCAATTGCAAGCCGGTAGCTATCAAGCCCGAATCCAAGAATCACGCCGAGACAGGCTCCCGAGAGCATCGAGCGGCTGCGGAACTCCTCGCGCTTGTGCACATTGGAGATGTGCACCTCCACCACCGGGGCCGAAACGGCGCGAATGGCGTCGGCGATGGCTATCGACGTGTGGGTGTAGGCACCGGCGTTGAGCACTATACCGGCAGCTGAGAATCCCACGCGGTGAATCTCGTCGATTATCGCGCCCTCGCAGTTGCTTTGGAAATAGGTGAGCTCGGCTCGCCCCTCGAAGCGCTGCCTAAGCTCGGCAAAATACGCCTCCATCGACGTGGAGCCATACACTCCGGGCTCACGCACGCCAAGCAGATTGAGGTTAGGACCATTGATTATCGCTATCTTTTTCATAACTCTTCATTTATAATGTGCGCAAAGTTACGAATTTTTTCCATTATCTCGTTTATCGGCAGCGCCAAAGTTCTTTTTATGAGCCAAAAGAGTTAATCGGAGTTAAAAACCGGCACCCGCACGCGGCAGCCGCAGCGTCGGATGTCGCCCTCCGCCAGCCAAAGCATCATCACCGGGGCTGCCGGGCGAATTTTTTCGGCAAAAATGAGGCGTGGCGCTTGCAATTTCCGAAATTGTTGCCTATTTTTGTTATTGTTATTTATATTTCGGTCTTGAGAGCGTATTCGGCTTGTCACCGAAGACGATTCTTGTGCATTTTTGCCACTGTGTAATGAATCAAAACTACTAACTAACATTTTTTTCAGATTATCATGAACAAAGAAATCAATCCCGACGACGTGCTGAAAGACCTGCGATATCTGAAGTTGCTGGCTCGCAATTTCCCCAACATAGCGGCCGCGAGCACCGAAATAATAAATCTTGAGGCAATCCTCAACTTGCCCAAAGGCACCGAGCACTTCCTTGCCGACCTTCACGGCGAGTACAAGGCTTTCCAGCATGTGCTGCGCAACGCCTCGGGCGCAATCAAGCGTAAGGTGAAGGAGATTTTCGGCGAGACGCTCGGAATGAGGGAGCAGAAGGAGCTGTGCACGCTCATCTACTACCCCGAGCTGAAGCTCGACCTCGTAAAGCAGTCGACTGCCGCCGAGGATTTGGAGGACTGGTATTTCATCACGCTTAACCGATTGGTGATGGTGTGCCGAAACGTATCGTCGAAATACACCCGCTCGAAGGTGCGCAAGGCGCTGCCGAGCGATTTCTCCTACATCATCCAGGAGCTGCTGCACGAGAGCACCATCGACACCAACAAGCAGGCCTACGTGGAGGTGATCGTGCGCACGATTATCGCCACCGACCGCGCCGACGAGTTCATAATCTCGATATGCAACCTCATCCAGCAACTCGCAATCGACACGCTGCACATTCTCGGCGACGTGTTCGACCGCGGACCGAGCCCCGACAAGATTATGGACATCCTGTGCGACTACCACAACTTCGACGTGCAGTGGGGCAACCACGACATCCTGTGGATGGGCGCGGCGGCAGGCAACGACTGCTGCATAGCCAACGTGATTCGCATCGCCCTGCGCTATGGCAATCAGGCCGTGCTCGAGGATGGATATGGGATCAACATGCTGCCGCTTGCCACATTCGCAATAGAAACCTACGCCGACGATCCCTGCACCATGTTCATGCCTAAGGTGAACCGCAACGACACTGATATGAGCGAGAAGACGATGCACATGATAGCACAGTGGCACAAGGCCATAAGCATTATCCAATTCAAGCTCGAGGCCGCGACGATAAGACGCCGCCCCGACTTCGACATGGAAGACCGCCTGCTGCTGCACCATGTGGATTTCGACCGAAAGGTTTTCGTGCTCAACGGCAAGGAATATGAGATGACCGACACCAACTTCCCCACCGTCGACCCAAAGGACCCCTACAAGCTGACGCCCGAGGAGCAGGACATTGTGACGAAGCTGCACAACTCGTTCATGAGCAGTGAGAAGTTGCAAAAGCACATGGCATGCCTCTTCAGAAACGGATGCATCTATGCCGTGACAAACTCCAACCTGCTGTTCCACGCATCGGTGCCGCTCAACGCCGACGGCTCGCTGAAAGAAATCGACATCCGCGGAACGAAATACAAGGGAAGGGAGCTGCTGCACAAGGCGGGCAACATGATACGCGAGGCATACTTCGGAGCCGAGACCGGCGACGAGCACGAGTATGCGCTCGACTATGTGTGGTATCTGTGGTGCGGAAAGGACTCTCCGGCTTTCGACAAGGACAAGATGGCGACATTCGAGCGCTACTTCCTGAAGGACAAGGCCACGCACAAGGAGATAAAGGGGCACTACTACCAGCTTCGCGACAACGAGGCTGTGTGCGACATGCTGCTCGACGAGTTCCAAGTGACGGGCAAGCACCGCCACATCATCAACGGCCATGTGCCGGTGAAGACTATAAAAGGAGAAAGCCCTATCAAGGCCAACGGAAAAATGATGGTAATCGACGGCGGTTTCTCAAAGGCCTATCAGCCCGAGACGGGAATTGCAGGATACACGCTCGTGTTCCACTCGCGCGGCTTCCAGCTCGTGCAGCATGAGCCGTTCACATCGATCACCAAGGCCGTAGCCGAGGGGCAGGACATCAAGTCGACGACTCAGCTCGTGGAAATGAGCTCCAAGCGCATGATGGTGAAGGACACCGACCTCGGGCGCGTGCTCGAGCAGCAGGTCGACGACCTCCAGAAGCTGCTCTACGCCTTCCACAACGGATACATCAAGGAGAAGGATTCGGGCTCAAGCCTCATTCGGCTCAAGAGCTGACGACACACGCTTGGGCTCAACCCGGGTATTTTAATATTTCATGCCATTATGGAAACGAGAAAGAAGAAATTGGTGATTTCAACCGGCGCCGGAATTAGCGCCGAGAGTGGGATGGCCACCTACCGCGACGCCGGTGGACTGTGGGACAACTACCCCGTGATGCAGGTGGCGAGCGCCGACGGATTCGAGCAAGATCCGGCCCTGATTCACCGCTTCTACAGCAATCTGCGCAAAAAACTTGCCGACATAAAGCCTAATGCCGCACACTACGGGCTGAAAGACTTGGAGAAATACTTCGATGTGAGAATCATCACCCAGAACGTCGACGACCTGCACGAGCGCGCAGGCAGCTCAAGCGTGCTGCACCTGCACGGCGAGCTGATGAAGGTGCGCTCGATGACGCACCCCGAGCGAGTCTACGACCTCACAGGAGGCGACCTTGAGACCTCGCTCGACACACGCGACAAATATGGCGACCCGGTGCGTCCGCACATCGTATTCTTCCAGGAAGACGTACCCAACTTCTCGCCGGCAGTCGACTTGGTGGCCGAAGCCGACATTTTCGTGGTGATTGGCACCTCGCTTGTGGTGTATCCCGCCGCCGCGCTTATCAACTATGTGCGGCGCGACGTGCCAATCTACTACATCGACCCGCGCCCGGCATCGGTGAGCTCGCGCGTGCACGTAATAGCCGAAAAGGCCACCACAGGCGTCGAAACCCTCAAAAAATTGCTTTTAGGAAGCGAATAATTCAGCTCCATAAGCATTTTCGCTCCTAATTATTAAGTTTTTCGGCTTTTTCGGCGATATAACTTGGCATTTTTTCAAAAAAAGGCTAACTTTGCAAGTCAATACTAATCATTCAACAAAAGTAGGCATACACAAAGTATTAGATGAAAGTAAAAATCCACCGCGAAGGTCTGAACATATTATTGGCTCTGCTGTTCTTGCTGCTTGCCATCAACGTGCCCCTCTATATATTTATGGAGAGCAAGGTCGTTCCAATCATTGTCATCACGCTGTCGACGATATTCTACCTGTTGGTAGTGAACTTCTTCCGCAGTCCGCGTCGGCATTTCAAGGGCGATCAGGAGAATGCCGTAGTGGCCTCGGTCGACGGCAAGGTTGTGGCACTCGAGGAGGTCTACGAGGACGAGTATCTGCACCGCAACGTCATTCAGCTGTCGATATTCATGACCGTGTTCAACGTGCACGCCAACTGGACCCCTGTGACCGGCACAGTGAAATATGTGAAGCACCATTCGGGTAGATTCCTTGCCGCATATCTGCCAAAGTCGAGCACCGAGAACGAGCGCTCAACCATAGTGATAGCCACCGACAACGGCACGGAGATACTGATGCGCCAGATTGCCGGCGCCGTGGCACGACGCATAGTCACATATCCCGAAGCCGGTGAGCGGGTGACAATCGACGAGCACATTGGATTCATCAAATTCGGCTCGCGCGTCGATATCTACCTGCCGCTCGACACCGAGATTCTCGTGAAACTTGGCGACATCACCACCGGTGGAATCACTCAAGTGGCACGGCTCAAGAACAAGTAACTCTCAGCTTCGATGATGAAAATCCTGCAAACCATTAAAAACAATATTCCCAACTCCATAACATGCCTGAACCTCGTGTCGGGCATTTTGGCATGCATCTACGCCCTACGTGGCACCGACACGTTCGGCTCCCTGCAAGGATACCAGATTTCATTCATAATGATAGGCGCCGCCGCGGTGTTCGACTTCTGCGACGGCCTTGTGGCCCGACTCCTTCATGCCACGTCGGCCATCGGCAAGGAGCTCGACTCCCTGTGCGACTCCGTGAGCTTCGGACTCGCGCCGGCATTCCTGCTCCTCAACTTCATGGACACGCACAACCCCGGCGGATGGCTGCAATATGCCTCACTGCTTATCGCCGTGTGCGGAGTGCTTCGACTCGCGCGATTCAACGTCGACGCCACGCAGTCGACGTCATTCCTCGGAATGCCCATTCCCGCCAACGCCATCTTCTGGATAGGATTCATCAACTGGCAATATGAGAATGTCCACTTATATTCTACCGGCTACTACGAGTGTGCGCTCGCGGCACTGGCGGCAGCCATATCACTCACCATGGTGTGCAGGCTGCGCATGTTTTCTTTCAAGTTCAAGAATTTCACGCTCGGCAAGAATTGGCATCGCTACCTTCTCATAGTGGCTGCCGTGATATTCGTGGCGGTTCAAGGCATCTCGGGCTTTGCTTCGACCATAGTATTCTATATCATCCTGTCGGCAATCACCCACAGCCGCACCAAGCGCGAGGGCTGAGAAGCACGGCAAGCAGGAGGTTTCAGCCTCATGCGCACAACGCCCCGTCACCGAGACTACACCCACATTCCCGCCGCAAACAAATTTGGCACGCTATTTGTATTAATATTATGGAGAGTATTCTAAATTATTAATTACAAGCAATGGAGATTCTAATTCTCATCTTATTGTTCTTCATCCTATACCCGCTGCTGAAAATAGCTTTCACGGTGTGGAGGCAGGTACGCACCATAAAAAAGCAGTTCGGGCAATTTGGAGAGCAGTTTGGCAATGGAAGAGGCAGCAGCCGCTCCACAGCATCGGGCGGCAACTATCGCAAATCACAATACAACAAAGAGCGCCGTGGCCATAGGGACGGGAGAAGATTCCCGAGCAATGTAGGCGAATATGTGGATTTTGAGGAGATTATCGAGGACCGAGTCAGCCCCACACCACCCTACGACCCATCGGCGCCATTCGAGCCTCTCATCTCCGACGCCACCTTCGAAGAAATCAAATAGTCATCCCGTGGAAATCAGAATCGGGACAGGAGCTGCCGCAACGAGCGTAATGAAGCGCGTGAGCGCGACGTGAGCGACGCATACTCCCGCTGCGACACCTTCACCGCCACAAGGCAGCGGCTTAGTACCGAAGCCACAAGATAATCCTCTATCCTACGCCTCACCGATGCCTCAGCAGCTGCGGCAAGCGACTTCGGTATGCGCACGACGATAGCCACAAGCCCGCCGTCGCGCTCGTCGCAACTCTCCACATAACCACTTAAATGCGAGCACAGCACACCGAGCTCCTCCATGGTGAGCACACTGCATATTCCCGGCATATCGCACCGCGCATACTGCATAGGCATCTCCTCATCACTCTTTCCGGCCGAAATCAGGGCATACTCAGCCATCACCGAGCGAAAAATCATCTCAGGGTCAATCACAACCTCAATTTCACGATAGTCATTCATAGTATTACAGTTTTTTTAGTTTTAAAAATATAAAAGTCATCACGGCAAGTGCCGCAATAAGCATAATCAGCCTCACACGCCGCACAAGGCCGTATCCCGAATCCTCGGCACGCTCCTCGGCATGCCTTGCCACAATCGACGTCGCACGCATCGACGAGTCGCTCCTCACGCCGGCACTCGAGCTATTCCGCCTCACCATCCTGCGCCGAGCCACAAGCCGCGGTGCCGCAAGTCGCGGTGTAGCAACCATAGTTTCTATTGCGGCGCTGTCGCCTCTCGGCACTGCGGCAATTACGTCTTCACCTACATCCTCAGGGTAAATATACCATTCCTCAATCCTTATCTCCTCATCTTCCGAAGTGCGCGCCGCCATCGCGGTAACATCGGCTGCCACTGCCGTGCTGTCGGCCATTGCCGCGACCTTCCTGCCGGTTCCACATGCCGTGAGCGCCGCCGAGGCAAGCACACATGCCGCTACTTTAATCCATCTATCCATAGCATCAAGCACGTTTTGCCACCAATTTCTTGTATGCCTCGCGCTGCACGCCATAGATATAGCGATAGGCGTAATTCAGTGAGATATAGTATCTCGACGCACGTCCCGAATAGAGCACCCGCGCCAAAGCCTCGTGCAGCACCAAGCCTTCGTGAGCCGCAATCTCCTGCTGCACCTTCTCGTAGATTTCCATCCACATCTGCTGCTTCAGCGACAGCTTGCGGCCGGTGACGCCATGGCTGTGAATGTGGGTAATCACATTATAGGCTTGCTCGAATTTAAGGTAATAGCGTGGCTTGCCCGAGGCAATCACCTCACGCACAACCTCCCTGCGGTTTATTTCTTTTCCGCTACGCATCATCTCGGCAAGTTTCTCTCGGTAGTCGCGCAACAGTTCGGCATCGCGCATTGCAGTCAATTCTCGTTTTTTTCTCATGGTTTTCCGTGTTTTTATATGTTTTTCATCGATTATGCCGCAAAGATAGCGAATATATGGTAAAACACCAAGCCTTGCGAGGTAATTTTACCCGAATTATTACTTTTTCGTGTACCTTCAAAGCACCCTAAAAAGTCATGCACACGCACCCACATTCTCACCCTATGCCCACCAAGGCCCGTATTTGGATTTTTAACAGAAATAATATGTAGTACGGGCACGAAATACCATTGATTTTTGATAATTTTGCAGATATAATTAAATAGACATGAATATCAGCAAAGCATTTTTCGGAGTGTGCGCCGCCATCCCATTGTGCGCCGTCGCTCAGACCGACATAAAAAGCAACACGCCCGAAGGCTTTCTCATGCGTGGAAAGCTGATGCAAGGCGATAGGAACTACATAGGAGCCGCCGACCAATTCCGCCGTCTCCACACCATGCCAACCACCTCCACAATGCTCGAGCAAGCCGATTTCCTCGCAGCACGATGCCTCTATGAGCAGGGCAAGGCACGTTGCGTGGACGAAATGATGCGATTCATAGCGCAATACCCAACTTCTCACCTCATTCCACAGGCATGGGCCACCATAGGCGACTTTTACTTCTTCAATGGCAAATATGGCGAGGCAGTGCGCTCCTATGCCAACGTGGGCGTTGGCTCGCTCGACACCGATGCCGACCTCAATGTGACCTACCGCGAGGGATACGCCCTGTTGCGCCTTGCCGAGTGGGACGCCGCCGCGGTTCGCTTCGCACGATTGGAATCCTCACCGCGGTTTCGTGAGGCAGGCACATTCTTCGATGCATATATCCTGTATGCCAAAGGCAATTACACCGACGCACTGACAAAATTCGGCAGCATAAGCTCCAACGCCGAGCTCGCAAATGCCGCGAAATACTACATCTGCCAGATTATCTTCACCAAAAAGGACTACGAGCAGACAATCACACGCGGTCGCTCGCTGCTTGACGACATGACTCCGGCCGAATTTGCCGGCGAGATGCACCGTGTCGTGGGTGAGAGCCAATATCACGAAGGCAACGACGTGGAGGCGGCTCGGCACATCGACGCCTACCTGAAATCGTGCGAGGACGCACCGGAACGCACGGCTCAATACATAATGGGCGTGCTCGACTACCGCAACCACGAATACGAGGCATGCATCGACCACCTCAGAGGCGTCACCGAGGCACAAGACGCACTGTCGCAGAGCGCATATCTGCTTATCGGCCAGTCTTACCGCAAGATCGGCAGCCTCAATCCCGCAGCATTGGCTTTTGAGAAGGCCTTCAACATGCCTTTCGACCTCAACGTGCAGGAAACGGCATTCTTCAACTATGCGCTGACGCAGAACGATGGCGGCCGCACGCCATTCAACAGTTCCATCGACATTTTCGAGCAATTCCTCAACAGATACCCCAACTCCCGATACTCTGCCGACGTGGAAGGCTATCTTATAACAGCCTACATGAACGGCAACGACTACCGGAAGGCTCTGACGAGCATCTCGCACATCAAGTCGCCGTCGGCAAAAGTGCTGAAGGCAAAACAGCGCGTGCTCTACAATCTCGGCGTCCAAGCGCTCTCCAACGGCAAGGCCGGAGAGGCCGAAAATCACTTCTCGCAGGCTATCGCCGTGGGCAACTACGACAAGGCGCTGCGCAATGAGTGCCACCTGTGGATGGGCGAGTGCCAATATCGCCGGGGCAATTACTCCGGAGCCGCCAAAAGCCAGGAGACATTCATCAAGGGCGCAGGAGCAAGCCACGCCAACTATCATCTCGCACACTACAATCTCGGCTACTCGAGGTTCCAACAGCGAGTATATGCCGGCGCACGCACGGCCTTTGAGAAGGCCGCAGCCTCCACAAAGCTCGCCGACGACATACGTGCCGACGCATACAACCGCATCGGCGACACCTACTACTACGAAAAGAACTACACCGCTGCCGCTGCCGCCTACGACAAGGCTTTCAAGATGAACAAGGCAAGCGGCGACTATGCCCTCTTCCAACGCGCCATGATGCAGGGTCTGAACCGTAACCACTCCGGCAAAATCGAGCTTATCAACGAGATGCTGCGAGAATATCCCAACTCGGCAATTGCTCCGACGGCTATGCTGCAAAAGGCCGACGCCTACGTGGCGATGAACAACGGAGCGGCGGCAGTGAGCACCTACGACGAACTTGTAAGACGTTTCCCCGCGACTGCCGACGCACGCAAGGGGCTACTTCAAAAAGCCATCACCGAGCGCAACATGGGCAACGACAAAAGCGCCATCGCAGCATATAAGAGCGTAATCACAAAATATCCCACGAGCGAGGAGGCCACGGTGGCTGCCGAGGACCTGAAGCTGATATATGCCGACGCGGGCAACCTTCAGCAATACGTGGAGTTCATATCGGGAGTGCCCGATGCGCCGAAAGTCGACGTGAGCGAAATCGACCGCCTCACTTTTGAGGCTGCCGAGAAGGCCTATATGGCCGAGAAGCCGAGCATCACCAAGATGCGCGGATATGTGAGCAAATATCCCAATGGCGCCTACGCCCCCAAGGCTCACTACTACATAGCGCGCCATGAGTACAAGAGCGGGAACTACGATACGGCTCTTGAGGAAATCGGCATAGTGCTGAGCCGGAATGTGGATGCGTCGTTTGCCGAGGACGCACTTGCGATGAAAGGCGACATATTGCTGCGCCGCAAGAGCCTGAAAGAGGCTCAGGCGGTATATGAGCAGCTGCTTCCACGCGCCTCATCGCACGACAACAAGCTGAACGCCAATCTCGGTATCATGCGCACCGCAGTAGAAATGGAGCAATATGCCAAAGTGGAGAAAAGCGCCAATGCGCTGCTGTCGCTCGGAGGGCTGTCGGCCGAGGAGGAGAAAGAGGCCACTTTCAACCGGGCTATTGCACGGCTGAGCCTGAAACGCGGCGGCGAGGCGGTGAAGGACCTGAAATCGCTTGCCGACAACACCCGGTCGATATATGGCGCACGTGCGGCTTTCGAGCTTGCCCACTATTATTATACCTCCGACAACTTGAAGCGTGCCGAGACGGTGCTCAACAACTTTATCGAAGCCGGAACTCCTCACCAATACTGGCTTGCACGAGGATTCATACTGCTTGCCGACGTGTGCCACAAGCGCGGCGACACTTTCGAGGCTTGCGAATATTTGGAAAGCCTCAGGAAGAACTATCCGGGCAAGGACGAGGAGATTTTCAAAATGATTGACTCACGACTTGGCTCGTGGAAAAGCAAAAAGGGCACGTCGAAGAAAAAATAAGAATCTATATCAGTTCTCAAAACTATGGACATGAATATTTTAAGGAAATATATAATCCTATCGGCCGCAGCTATCGCCTGTGCTGCCACAGCAGCCGCCCGGGAAGACCTCACGAAGGAAATCACGGTGGAGGCCGACTTCAGGCCCACGGAGCAGAAGGCTTCGAAACTGAACAGGCTACCGGCAGTGGCGAAATCGACCACTCCGAAGGCCTCCCTGAATTACAGCGAGTGGGCAGAGCCCGCCGAAGTGCCAGCGCTGGCGCCACTGATGCTCCCCTACGGCTATCGTACAGCCCACGGTTTCTCAAAACAGCGAGGATACCTCGACTTCGGCATCGGCTCCCTGACAAACATCGTGGGAAACGCCGGATATGCGCTTGTCAACGATGACGCCACTTCGCTAAACCTGTGGATTCAGCACAACTCCACATGGAGCGGCAGAAACGCCTCGGTGAATCTGCCCGACATCGACGGTGGAGCGCAGAAACAGAAAGTCAACGACAACATTGTGGGTCTCGATCTGCGCCACGCCTTGCGCGGCGGCACGCTCTCGGCTTCCATATTCTATCACTACGACCATTTCAACTACTACGGAGGCTTCGGCCGAACGGCCTCGACGAGCATAGGCGACAACGGCGCCGTGATGCCCTCATTCACCTACAACACCCTCGGATGGACCGAACCCGACTCGATGCAGACCGTGAACGAGCTAAACATAACACTTGGATGGAAAAACAGGCGAAGCGACAACTCTTGCGCCTATTCTGCCGACGTGGTGTTCAATCACTTCGGACTGTCGAAGTCGCTCAACGAGAGTATCGGCAACAAGGGCAACGCCGACAACTACCTCCGGCTGTCGCTTTTTGGCGAGACTCCCCACAACAGCAAGGTGAACGTAGGCGCAAATGCCCGAATCGAGTATCTCGGGCGCAACTTTCCTGGATTTGAGCAACCGGCAGGCACTGAGCCCGACGAATCGCTGACGAAGCACACCGATGGTGTGGGAATGCTCACGCTGTCGCCTTATCTGCACTACCGCACCGACGGATTCTCGGCGAAAGTGGGCCTGAACATGAATCTATCGCTCAACGACGGCACCGCACTGCGATTCGCGCCCAATATCGAGGCAAGCGCCACGCTTGCCGAGGGCGTTGCTTTTTACTTGACTGCCGGGGGCGGAAAACGCCTAACCCGCCTTTGCGACATATTTGCCCACAACCGCTATATCGACCCTATAGCATCGATTAGCAACCCCTACACGCCTATCGACGCCGAGGCCGGTGTGAAAATCGGGCCATTTGCCGGATTCCACGCCACAGTGCTCGGCGGATATGGAGTTTTCAATGATATGCCGCTACCTTATCTTGCCGAAAGCCCCTACGGCTCCTATCCCACCACCGCCTACAAGCCATTCGACATCGAGGGCTGGAAAGCGGGCGTGAGACTCGGATACCGCTATCGCTCGCTAATTGACGCGGAACTACGGCTAACCTATTCGCCTCAAGACGTGGAGAAGGGCTACTTACTCGGCTTCGACCGTGCGAAATGCGTGGCCGAAGCCACAATCACAGTCGCACCGACAGAGCGGCTGAAAGTGGTGATCGGATATGAGCTCAGGGCCAAGCGCCGCACCACACTCGGCTCGCCTTCCTACGACGCCTCAACGGGAGGCGTGACCACGGCACCAAGTCTTGTCGACATTGGGGAAGTGAGCAATCTGAGACTCGGAGCAAGCTACCAAATAAGCGACATGATTGGAGTGTTTGTCGACGGCGGGAACCTGCTGAACAAGAAATGGGACGTATATTACGGCATGGGAGCACAGCAGCTGAACGTGATGGGAGGAGTCTCGCTCGTGTTCTGACTCACGGCGACTATCGACGTATTTATATATTAATATGATTATGAATGAGGATTTCGACATAAGAGGACAGCGCAATGAGAGCGACCGCGACTTTGAGAAGGCGCTGCGCCCCGAGCGGTTCAACGACTTCAGCGGTCAGGAAAAGATTATCGAGAACCTGCGCGTGTTTGCCGCCGCGGCACGCATGCGCGGCGAGTCGCTCGACCACACCCTGTTTCACGGGCCTCCCGGATTGGGCAAGACGACGCTCGCCAACATCATCGCCAATGAGCTTGGCGTGGGGTTCAAGGTGACGTCGGGGCCGGTGCTCGACAAGCCGGGCGACCTCGCCGGACTGCTCACTTCGCTCGACGAGAACGACGTGCTGTTCATCGACGAGATTCACCGCCTATCGCCCGTAGTGGAGGAGTATCTCTACTCGGCTATGGAGGATTACCGCATCGACATAATGATCGACAAGGGGCCGGGAGCGCGCTCCGTGCAACTATCGCTGTCGCCTTTCACACTGATTGGCGCCACAACCCGCAGCGGACTGCTGACATCGCCACTACGCGCCCGATTCGGCATCAACTGCCACTTGGAATACTACGACCACACCGTTCTCGAGAATATCGTGAAGCGCTCGGCAAAGCTGCTCGGAGTGCCTATCACCGACGAGGCCGCACTGGAGATTGCCCTGCGAAGCCGTGGGACACCGCGTATCGCCAACTCTCTGCTGCGCCGCGTGCGCGACTTCGCCCAAGTGAAGGGCAACGGCAAAATCGACACCGAGATTGCACGCTTCTCGCTTGAGGCTCTGAATATCGACAAATACGGTCTTGATGAAATCGACAACAAGATTCTCACCACCATCATCGACAAGTTTAAGGGAGGTCCGGTGGGATTGACCACCATCGCCACATCATTAGGCGAGGACCCCGGAACGCTCGAGGAGGTATATGAGCCATATCTTATCAAGGAGGGTTTCATCAAGCGCACTCCGCGAGGGCGCGAGGTCACCGAATTGGCCTACAATCACCTGCACCGCAGCCGGCTCCATGAGCAAGGCTCTATTTTCAATTAATCACCTCTCACACAAAGACACATGGCATCACTGAAATCACTGGCAAAAGAGACCGCCATCTACGGACTAAGCAGCATCATCGGGCGGTTCCTCAACTACCTGCTCGTGCCGCTCTACACCGCCAAGCTGTCGGCCGAATCGGGCGGCTATGGCGTAATCACAAATATGTACTCCTACGTGGCACTGCTTTTCGTGATTCTCACCTACGGAATGGAGACCACATTCTTCCGATTCTCAAACAAGAGCGATGAGAATCCCGAGCGAGTGTACTCCACCACGCTGATATCGGTGGGCACTACGTCGCTGATCTTCGTGGCAATGGTGATGCTGTTCCTGTCGCCGATTACCGACTTCATAGGCTATGCCGACCACCCGGAGTATGTGGCTATAATGGCATGCTGCGTGGCTATCGACGCATTTCAGGCCATTCCATTCGCCTATCTGCGCCACAAGAAGCGGGCCATCAAGTTTGCCTCACTGAAATTGCTGTTCATTTTTATGAACATCGGGCTCAACCTGCTATATTTCGTGGCACTGCCCGAGCTCTACGCCAAGTATCCCGACGTGGTGGGAAAAATCTACGACCCCACTATCGGCGTGGGCTACGCCTTTATTCTCAACCTTGTGTGCACGGCATCAATCACGCTGCTGTTCAAGCGTGAACTCACCGGATTCAAATATGTGTTCGATCGCCGGCTGCTGCGCCGCATGCTCTCCTACAGCCTGCCTATACTGTTGCTTGGAGTCGCCGGAATTCTCAATCAGACTATCGACAAAATCCTGTTCCCTTTCTTGAGCAGCGCCGACAATGCATCACGCGAGCTCGGAATCTACGGCGCGGCAAGCAAGATAGCCATGATTATGGCAATGATCACGCAGGCGTTCCGCTACGCCTACGAGCCTTTCGTGTTCAGCAAGAGCAAGGATAAGGACAGCAAGGAGACCTACGCCCAGGCTATGAAATTCTTCGTGATATTCACGCTTCTGGCGTTTCTCGCAGTGGTGGCCTATCTCGACATACTAAAATATCTTATCGCTCCCGACTACTGGATCGGGCTGCGGGTGGTGGCAATAGTGATGGCTGCCGAGATTATGATGGGCATATACTTCAACCTCTCGTTTTGGTATAAGCTAATCGACCGCACTATATGGGGAGCGCTGTTCTCGGGTGCGGGCTGCTTGGTGCTCGTGGCAGTGAATGTGATTTTCGTGCCACGCTACGGCTATATGGCATGTGCCTGGGCGGGATGCGCGGGCTACGGCACCGCAATGCTGCTGTCCTACTTCGTGGGACAGCGCAAATATCCCATCGCCTATCCGCTGCGAAGCATCTTCGGCTACACACTGCTCGCGGCAGCCATATATGCGGCATTCATCCTCATGCCGTCGATGGGAATCGTCGCCGACACGGCTATTAAGACGGTGATGCTGATTGCATTCCTCGCCGTGATAATGAAAGCCGAGCATCTCAAGCTGCCACGCCGGCTCCGCAAGGCCTGACGCCTACAAGTATTTGTCGCCGTAAGAGGCTTTCACGTCGTTCACATATTGCTTGATTCTCTGTTCCTCGGCCTTGGGGCAGATAAGCAGCACATCGTCGGCGTCGGCCACAATATAGTCCTTCAGCCCTGAGGCAACTACGAGCTTATCCCGACTCACGGCTATCATATTGTCTGCACAGTTGTAGAGCAGGGCCTTGCAGTTCTGAGTGACGTTGCCCTCACGGTTTTTCGGCGAGAAATCGTAGAGCACGCTCCATGTGCCGAGATCGTTCCATCCGAAATTCACGCACTCCACATACACGTTGGGAGCCTTCTCCATAACAGCAAAATCTATGGATATGTTGGGGCACGCATCAAAGTTGGCTCTTATGGCCTCGGCCTCCTTGGCGGTGCCGAAAGCGTCGATCATGCTGTCGAACTTCTCGGCGACGTCGGGGGCACAGTTCCTGAGGGCCGTGATTATGCTATTGGCCGTCCAAATGAACATTCCCGAATTCCAGAAAAACTCGCCACTGGCAAGAAACACCTTTGCAAGCTCCAAATTCGGCTTCTCTGTGAAGGTCTTCACTGCCGAGATGCGGCTCGTGGCGGTAGGCTCACCCACCTGTATATACCCATATCCCGTCTCGGGGCGGTTTGGCTTGATACCGAGTGTGAGCAGCGCGTCATGGTGCTCCACAAAGTCGAACCCGGTCACAACATTTGCCCTGAACTCATCCTCCTTCAATATGAGGTGATCACTCGGAGTCACCATTATGCTTGCTTCAGGATTGATAGCATGTATGTGATATGCCGCCCAGGCTATGCAGGGTGCAGTGTTGCGCCGCGCCGGCTCAAGCATTATCTGGGCTTCGGTGAGCTCAGGAAGCTGCTCTTGCACGAGTGGGGCGTATGTCTCATTGGTCACTACAAGAATATTCTCGGCAGGCACGATTCCCTTCAATCTGTCGTAGCTCATTTGGAGCAACGACCGTCCGGTCCCGAAAAAGTCAATAAACTGTTTCGGCTTCGCAGCGCGGCTATACGGCCAAAATCGGCTGCCCACTCCGCCGCACATTATCACACAATACCTGTTATTCATATCTTTAGTTCTTTTTAGTGTTTTATTTTTCGCTAAGTTAATAATAAATACTGAATTTGAAAACTCTTTTTGCCATAAATGAGCCGAAAAATGACGTATAATCCATATTTGCCGAAATTACGGCACTCAAAAAAGCGGTGGCCAACAGCTTAACGTCCATCCAAACGAAAGAGGCACCTCTCACGAAGTGCCTCTTTGCGTTCTCTTTTAGAGAGAGGATTGTTTTACCATATATAACCTAAAAATCAACCAATCTTTTTTACCTAATTTATTTACCTAAAACCTTAACTAACATTTCAAATCATCAAACAGTATTTCCTAATTTTTGCAACAGCTTCCCAACATTTATTTATTCGTTGGTTGACTCACAGGTTAAGAATCCGGTGTGAAATCAGAACCGCGTTTTGCCTGAAAATTCATCAAAACGAACTTTAGTCTCACCTTAATCAAGTGGCTTTGTTCCTTTTTCATTCACAAAATTAAGCACTAACCTGCAAGATTGATTATAGATATTACGGAAATATAAATTAATTTGGAAGATATAGAAGGCACTTCACCTATAAATCAACTGTTTACAAAATGATAATATCGCAACGAATATAAATGTATATATTAATTAATCGTGCCTATTTTCATTACGTCGGCCTCGAAATTCTCTCGGTCGATAGCCTTATTTTTCACTTTATTGCGATAGGCATATATGGTGTTGACCGAGTAGTGGAGGAATCGTGCCACTTTGGCGCTGTCGTCGACACCCATACGCAGGAAGGCGAAGATTCGCAGCTCTGTGGTGAGCTTGCCTGGCTCCTTCACATAGATGCGCTCACCGGGCTGCAACAATGCGTTGAACTCGTCGATGAAAGTGGGATAGATATGCAGGAAGGCTCCGTCGAAGTTCTCATAGAACATCTTGTGCTGATCGTCGGCAAACTTCGACGACTTCGTCATCTTCACAAGCTCCTCGGCCTGCCCTGCGGTGATTTTACGCACCACCACCTTGCAGAAGTTGTCAAGACGGTCCATATATATCGAGCATAGCTCAAGGAAGTGGCCTATATACTCGTCCTTTATGCTGTTGGCCTCCTTCAGGTGCAGCCTCACTTGGTGCAGGCGCCGCATCTGCTTAAGAATCATAATAATAGCCACAATCATGCCTATCGACAGCAAGCTGACCACTATTGTGGTGATGATGAGAGTGTGCTGCTGGTCGTTGAGCTTCACCTTATAGGCTCCATCGATAAGCGGCATGAGCCTCGACACCTCATTGGTGCGCAATCGGGCGTTGCAGAACACGGCATCGGCAAGCGACGCCGACAAGTATTTGTAGGCGTGGTCGATATCGCCCTGACGGTAGAGGTAGAGTGCGAGCTTCTGTAGCGCCGTGTTCTCCTTAACCGAGCTTTTTATGTCGGAAATCGCCGAGAGGGCAAGGAAATATGCAGCCTCGCCCTCAATGCCCTCAGCCTCCTTGATGATAGCCATATTGGCAGCCGCGCGGGCATATACGTTGTCGTTGTCGGGCACAGCCTCCACAAGCTCGAGCAGCAGCGATTTGGCCCTCTGCGCCAGTCCTTGCGAGTAGTAGTGCTCGGCAAGGAACTCGCGATACACCGGCGAGGCGTGGTCGAGCGTCTTCAGCTGCTCGTTGCGGTAGAAGTTGAGCATATAGGAGTATTGGTCGTAGTAGACCCCGCTCTGTGCGAACGCCGCCATATAGGAGTACAATTGCCGGCCGGTATCGAGATAGGCGCTGCGCATCATTTCGGGAATAACGCCGCTCTCCACATCGGTGAGCTCATCCACACCCTCCTTGAACAGTCCAAGCACACCAAGCACCTTGATGCGGCCGAGCTTGGCCACGAGCAGAGCCGTAGAGTCGCCGACGGTGTTGGCCACCTCCACCGCCTTGGTGTAGTAGAGCAGCGCCGAATCGGATATAAAAGTCTCATACTCACGGGCAATCTCAGTCCACAAGCGCAACTGCGACTGCACGTCGGCGCCACTGCGCGAGTTTTGCAGCTTCAGGCTGTCGAGTCGGTCCAACTTATGGCGGTCATACACGCCGGCTTTGCTCAGCTCATTGTCGAGGCACTTCAACTCGGCCTCGCTCAATTGCTTCTGCGCCCCACAGATTCCTGCCACGCAAGCCATCAATATCAGAAAAAAGACTCCTCTCATGTGCATTATGAACTGGTTATACACTCACAAATTTACAACAATTTGCCGGATAATGCAATTTTGCCGTATCAAATAAATTAGCTAATTTTGCGAGCGCATTGTTATCGTGTTTTGGGTCCACAAATTTAGTATAGCAACGAATGAGACGCTTTTTCGGCCGATATGGAAGTTATTACCGCTCGATTCTGTCGCTCGGCATGCCCATCATGCTCGGGCAGGTGGGAATAATACTCACCGGATTCTGCGACACGCTCATGGTGGGGCACTACTCCACCGAGGCTCTGGCGTCGGCCTCGTTCGTAAACAACGTGTTCACTCTTGTCACGGTGCTCTGCATGGGATTCTCCTACGGAATAACACCCATCATCGGAGCGCTTTATGCGCGTGGCGACAATGCCGCCATTGGCCACACCATGCGCAATGCCGTGGTGCTAAATATGGCTTTCGGAGCTGTGGCATTAGTGGTGATGGCCGCTTTCTATGAACTGCTCGACGACCTCGGACAGCCCGAGGAGCTGCTGCCGCTCATACGCCCCTACTTCATTGTGATTCTGCTATCCAACATCCCGGTTATTTTCGTTAACGCCATGAAACAGTTTTCCGACGGAATCACCGATACCAAGTTGGGAATGTGGGTGCTCACGGCAGGCAACGCGCTTAACGTGGCGCTGAACTACGTGATGATTTATGGCAAATGCGGCATGCCCGAGATGGGCCTGTTAGGCGCCGGAATCAGCACTTTAGTCTCACGCACGGCGATGGCGGCAGCTTATATCGTGGTGATGACGCGCGGAAGGCGATACGCCGTGTACAAGGAGTGTATCGGCAAGGCGAGGCTGCAATGGTCGACACTCCGTGAAATCTACCGCACTTCGATGCCTATAGCCTTGCAGATGGGTTTCGAGACGGGCTCGTTCACGGCGGCATCGGTGATGATAGGATGGCTCGGGAAAGCGCCATTAGCGGCTTACCAGGTGATGGTGATAATAGGAATGCTCGGATTCATGATCTACTACAGCATAGGGGCAAGCATTGCCATAAAGATTGCCAACTACAATGGCGCCGGCGAGATGCGCAAGGTGCGCGAGTGCGCAATGGCGGGCTATCACATCATGCTACTATGCGCATTGGCGGCCTGCACGGTGTTCTACCTGTTTTGCGAGCCTATAATCCGCCTGTTCACAACCGATACCGAAGTTATTGCCGTGGCAATGACGCTTATCGTGCCTATGATTCTCTATCAGTTTGGCGACGCTACGCAGGTGGCCTACGCCAACGCCCTGCGCGGACTTGCCGATGTGAAGCCTATGATGATAATCGCAGCCACGGCTTACGTAATCATAGGGCTGCCGGTGTGCTACCTGCTGGGATTTCCGTGCAATCTTGGCATAGTGGGAATATACCTTTCGTTCAGCATCTCGCTTGTGACGGCGGGTGGCCTGTTCATGTACCGTTTCTACTCGCACTTACCCAAAATCAGCTCTGCCACAAAGCCAAACAATGGATTTTGAGACTCTTTTGCGCTCCATTTGCACAAAATTTCAATAATTTTGGCGGCATCTTGGCAAAGTCGGCAAGTAAACTTGCCCTTTTGCGCTCGATTTGCACAAAATTTATGTACCTTTGCAGTGAATATCAATGTTGCTTATGGATTCAGCTACTTTTACCGTCTTCATAGTCACTCTCGTCTCCATGATTTTCTCCGCTTTCTTCTCGGGAATGGAGATAGCTTTCATTTCGTCGAACAAGGTGAGAGTGGGAATCGACACGCAGAAAGGCGGCGTCGTGAACCGCATTATCGACATTTTCTACAACCACAGTGACATGTTCATCTCCACTATGCTCGTGGGCAACAACATTATGCTCGTGGTATATGGCATGGGAATGGCAAAGCTCTGCGAGCCATGGCTGCTGACGGTGTTCAGCGGCAATGAGGCAATAGTGCTAATTGCCCAGACTCTGATTTCCACAGGAATAATACTCATCACCGGAGAGTTCTTCCCGAAAACGATTTTCCGCGTCAACCCCAACGACTCACTGCGGACATTCGCCACACCGCTATACCTGATTTACCTTATCCTCTACCCTATATCGCTGCTCACATCGGCGCTCTCGTCGCTGCTGATGCGCATCTTCGGCGTCAAGCTGAGACACGCGCGCGTGAGGGCAATAACAATGGGCGAGCTCGACGCTTACCTGCAAGAGAACATCGACACAACCGAGGAGGAGAACAAGGAGGTGGAGCGCGAGGTCAAGATTTTCCAGAATGCCATCGACTTCTCCAACACCCACCTGCGCGACTGCATGGTGCCACGCAACGAGATGGTGGCAGTGAACATCGACACCACCGGGCGCGAGGAGCTTAGCCGACGGTTCACGCAGTCGGGACTCTCGAAAATAATAGTCTTCCGCGACGACATCGACAATGTGCTCGGATACATTCACGTGAGCGAGCTGTTCACACCGCAAAACAACTGGAAGGAGTGCATCAAGCCGGTGATTTTCGCTCCCGAGACGATGCTCGCCAACAAGATGATGCAAAGCCTGCTGAAAGAGAAAAAGAGCGTGGCTGTGGTTATCGACGAGTTTGGCGGAACAGCCGGAATAGTGACGCTCGAAGACCTCGTGGAGGAAATTTTCGGCGAGATTGAGGACGAGCACGACCACAACCGCCTGATTTCGAAGCAGACGGCCGACAACCTCTATGAGTTCTCGGGCAGAATGGAGATAGAGGAGATTAATGAGAATTTTCACCTCGACATCGCCGAGAGCGACGACTACCAGACGATTGCAGGCTACATCCTATTCCACCTTGAGGAGATTCCCGCCGTGGGCGACTCGTTCGTTATCGACAACCGCAAATTCACCATCCTCAAGAAATCGGCGGCACGCATCGAGCTTGTGCAGGTTGACACCACACAGCAACAGCCATCGGAGAAATAGACGCCCCGTTCCACACAATCTCCACTCAATTCACTATGCCGGGCTCAATTCTTGGCGATTTTTATTGAATTTTGGCTGCAATTGGCTGCAATTTTACGAAGAATACAAAAATATTCATCGAAAGTTTGCATAATCCACAACAACGTATTATCTTTGCACACGCAAAAGCAACCATTAGGTGCGGTAGTTCAGCCTGGTTAGAATACATGCCTGTCACGCATGGGGTCGCGAGTTCGAGTCTCGTCCGCACCGCAGAGAAAGTCCTGAAGCATTAAGCCTCAGGACTTTTCTTTTTCTATCCATATCCGGGGTTAGCGGATGAAGCGGCCGAGGGCGTAGGTGAGCACGTCGCTCTGTATCTTGGAGTGGAACAGGTGATTCACAGCGAGATACACCACACCGAACGCCGCCGTCTGTGCCACAAGCAGGAGTATGGGCGAACAATCGACAATATATGCAGCCATGAGTAGCGGCGGCACGGCGCTGACAAGCGATATTGCAAGATATGGCATCAGCTCAACGAGCATGGAGCCTACGCTATAGGCCGTGGTGCGCGCGGTGAGCCACACCGAGTAGGCGAAATAGAGTGCCGCGGCTATCACCTGACCACCTACGAGCCACTCGATGCCGAGCGGAATGGTGGCTATTATGGCCGCTACGGCAAGGACGTCTTTGGCAATCTCCGACTTTACAAGCTGCCGTGGAGCTCCGATGGCCGTGAGATGCACGTTGTAGAGCGAAGTGAGCACTATGAAGATGCCGCGTGCCGAGAGCAGCCTGAACAGGAGTATGGCATCATCCCACTTGGTGCCAAAGAGCGTGTGAAACACTGCCTCGGCCACCACTACAAGCAATATAAGGCAGGGGAATGTGACGTAGGCCGTGAACCGGTGGGTCTTTGCCATCATGCGGTGAAAGCGCTCCTCGTCGTCCTGACAACCGCTGAGAACGGGCAGAAACGATGCCGCCACGGTCTGCGAGAGCGATGCGATGCCCATCTTGCTCCACTTGTCGGCCTGAGTGTAGCATCCGAGATGCGACAGGTTGTAGTAGGCGCCGATTATGAATGAGTAGATATTCTGGAAAAGGATGTTAAGGAATGAGCTCGACATGATGCCCACGCCCACCGCGAAAATTGAGCGCAGGGAGTCGATGCTGAACACCGCACGCGGCATCCACGACGTCGTGAGCCACAGCATCAGCGACTTTACCGCCGAGAGCGCCACACTCTGCCACACTATCGCCCATGCTCCCCATCCGGTGAAAGCCATCCACACGCCCAAAGCGCCGCTAACGATGAGGCCCACGGCATTGCTGACGGCTATCATGCGCACATTCATCTGCTTCATAAGCCTGTTGGTCTGCACGATGGCGGTGGCATTGATTACAAACGACAGGAACATCACCCGCGAGAGCGGAATCAGCTCGCCGCCGGCATTGAAAAGCGAGTCGATAAGAGGAGCACACAGCCACAGCACGGCGTAGATTATCACACTCACGCCCACATTGAAGTAGAACACCGTGCTGTAGTCGGTGTCGGTGGGCGACTTGCGCTGGATTAGCGCATTGGAGAAGCCGCTGTCGACGAATAGAGTGGCGAATGCCTGAAACACCATAATCGCTCCCACCAATCCGAATTCCTGCTTCGTGAGCAGATTGGCAAGCACGATTCCGGTGATGGCATAGAGCACTTGCGACGAAAGTCGGTCGAAAGTGTTCCATTTCAGGGTCCGGGCTGTCTTCAGCTTCAGGTCATCGGGCATCGCTTCGATGGTTTTATGGCATCAGTCGTCGATGGGCACGGCCTTGATGGTGCCAAGTTGCAACGACTTGATTTCCGACGGCTTGCCCTTATAGTAGATTTTGCCGGTTCCACTGCCTTTAATCGACAGCGGGCCGCCGTTCACATTGCATCTTATGCTGCCGGTGCCCACAAGGAAGCACTTCACCCTGTCGGCGACAAGCCCGTCGGCAGCCACCTCGCCGGCGCCGGTGCAGCGCAGACTCGCCTCGCTGCAAGAGCCGGTCACCTCTATCTTTCCATTGCCGGTGACTATGGCCGCCTCAATGTCGGTGCCGCTCAGATTGTTGGCAACGACACGTCCGTTGGCGGTGAGCTTAACCTTGAGCTTGGGCGCAGGAGCCACACTCACCACACGCAGCAAGCTGTCGCCATCGTTCTGCGCCTCCTGGAGGAAGCGTGAGTAGACGCGCAGCGTGGGCAGGCCCTTAGGGGCGAGAGCCTCGTCGGTGGCAAGCTGTATCGACAGCCTGCCCTTCATATTGTTGTCGAACATGAACGCCGACGCCTTGTCGGCAGTGGTGTAGAACACCGCCATGCCTGCCGAGTCGGGGTTGCACACATAGTCGACATTGATATCGTTGATCACACGAAGCACTTTGAAGTCGCCTACCTTGACCTCATATCTTCCCAATCCATCTTGTGCCGATACGCCGAGCGTAGCAGCCGCCAAAAACACCAATAGGAAAATTACACGTCTCATATCTTTTGTTTGGAGTGATTTTATATACTGTTTGTCAGTTATTTAGCAAATTATTCTCAATGTGCGACAGAATCGCGTCGAGCTCGGCATAGGTCTTGGCCTGAAGCATGGCAATGCGCGTGTTCCTGAAATTCGCGATACCCTTGAAAAGCGGCGAGGCGGCAAGATGGCGGCGTATGTGCAGAATGCCGCGATATTCGTCGATATTGTCGATGCTCTCACGAATCTGCCGCCGCAACAGCGCCATTTTCTCGGCTGCGGGTATCTCGATGTGCTCTCCGGTGAGCATATAGTGCCTCATCTCGCGGAAAATCCACGGAGCGCCAATTGAGGCGCGTCCCACCATGATTCCGTCGACTCCGTAGCGGTCGAAATATTCCACGAGCTTCTCGGGGGAGGTGATGTCGCCATTGCCAATCACGGGAATCGACATTCGCTGATTGTTTTTCACCTCGCCAATCAGTGTCCAGTCGGCCTCGCCGGTGTACATCTGGCTCCGTGTGCGGCCGTGAATGGTGATGGCCTTTATTCCGCAGTCCTGAAGCCGCTCGGCAAGCTCCACAATTATCTTGCTCTCGAAGTCCCACCCGAGGCGTGTCTTCACTGTGACCGGAATCCTCACCGCATCGACTATGGCACGTGTCATCTCAAGCATCAGCGGCACGTTGCGCAACATTCCACTGCCCGCGCCCTTCGACGCCACCTTCTTCACCGGGCAGCCGAAGTTGATATCGAGCACATCGGGCTTGGCGGCCTCGGCGATGAGCGCGGCCTCCACCATAGGAGCCACCTCCTTGCCGTAGATCTGAATCGCGGCAGGACGCTCGGCATCGTCGATGCTCAGCTTGCGGGTGGTGCTGTTCACATTGCGAATCAATGCATCGGCCGACACAAACTCCGTGTACACCATATCGGCCCCCTGCTCCTTGCAGATGAGGCGGAACGAGGGGTCGGTGACATCCTCCATAGGTGCCAGCATTATCGGTCGCTCTCCCAAGTCGATATTTCCTATCTTCATCGTGTGTCGCTTAATATGCAGCTACAAAATTACTAATTTTAGTCAAAATAAGAAAAGGATATGCCTTTTGTAACAAAAAAACATACTATTGGAAAAGCGAAAAGCCATTTTTGGTGCGTTTTAGAACGAGAACATCATTCTCGCCTGAACGATGTGCATATTCTTGTCGAGCGGGAAGTTGAGATTGTCGATTCGGCTGTAGCTATATTCCAAGATGGCCTGGAAGAACTTGTTGAAGGCATAGCATCCGCCCACGGTGGCCGAGTGCAGGCGCCCGCCGTGCACATCCTTGTCGTTAAGGTTCAGATAGCTGTAGCGGGCCGATATCTCAAGCCCTTTTCCACCCAATCCGCTTATCACCGACTCGCTGCGGTTGTAGCGGTAGGGATTGCCGAAAATCAGCCATCCCGCCTCCACGTATCCGCCGTGGAAAGTGTTGTGAGGCAGCCCCTTGCTGCTCTTGCGATTGATGTGCTTGAGCATATACTCGCCTCGGACGAAGAATTTAGGGTCGCGATACAGCGCCTCGACGCCGGCATACACCGAATTGTTGGTCCAGGGCATCGTGCACGACAGGAACTGCTTGTTGCCGTCGACGTAGGTCTCAACGGTGGAGCTCAGCGTGTGTGTGGTCTCAATCTCGCCATCCTCGTGACGCTCGCCGGTCTTGGTGTTGGCAAATCGGGCCGAGGCCCCCACGTGCACCGAGTGGCGGCTGTCGTCAATGGGAATGTAGAGCCATCGGCCGCCGAGGGTGAAGCCCTGCGGTCCATTGGCCTGGTCGTTGTAGAGATTCTCGGCAAAAGCGCCCTGATTTGCGAAGAAATGGCGGTTGTAGAACTTATATGAGAATCCGAGCTCGCGCCCCGGCGACAGCGCGTTGGCGGCTGCCGCTCGCGAAATGAAGTGGAGGCTTCCGCGGCTCGTGTTGTTGGCCATCGTAGCGGGGTCGTTGTAGTATCCGCCCTTGAAGGTGTGATGGTTCTCGCCCTTGTCGACGCTATATTGCACGAAAATATTCTTTTGGCTGAATTTGCCCTTGGTGAAGTCGAAGTCGGCATAGAAATACCAGTCGCGATATTTCATCGAGGTGCGGATTCGCGCGTCGGTGACCGCCATGCCCGATTTCATCTCCGATTCCTCCACGTTGTAGTAGGCCATGTCGGCCATGAGGCGCGCGCCCACCGTGAAGTGCAGGTCCTCAGTGGCATTGTCGATTTTTGCCGTGGGATTGGTGTCGAAATCCTGCGCCCACGCACGCACCGGCAGCACAAAGGCTATGATTGCCGCCACGACCGGAAAATATGATAATCTCATCTTCATCTGCTCCTGCATATCTTGTTTGTAACACATTATAGTTTCCTGTTTTTATATATAACACCCTCGGCACGAGCCGGGTTCGCATCCGCCCGACGCGTCAGGCGCTGTCGGCCGGCATTTACCTAAAAAATATCTGCGGCATCACTGCCACAGATATCCACGATTTGTCTTACTAATTATTAAGTCTCTATTTTGTAGAATTAAAAAACTGTTGGTTTTATATAGAGTGAAAGATACTGTATGTCTTGTCAAATTACATGTCAATGTAATATCGTCGATGGATTGAAGTCAACGGCTGCCTCAGCCGGCCGTTGTGATGCTTTTTTAATTTGGAAGGAAAGTGCCGCCCTCACACCGCGTCTTATTGCGTCCGCAAAGGCGGCACTTAGTTCACTTATTGTTATTTATACAGGTCTTTTTCGGTTCTGTAGTAAAGCCATCAGTGAGACTGATTATTTGATTTTCTCATAGATGTAAACCTCGTGGATTTCCTTAGTGTAGCCTTCCTCAGCGAACGGGCCTTGCGACATACCAAGGATGATTTGAGTACCACGATTGTTCAGAACGAGAAGGTCGTCAGTCACGGGGTCGATGCAGAGACCTTCGATCTCACCTGCGCGGCGGAAGTCGATCATCTCACGGAAAAGCTCTACGCGGCCTCCCATTGCGCCACCGGCGATTTTGCCTGTGCGCTTAACCACCTTACCTGCCTTGTCGGTCTCAACCTCCCACGGGCTCTTCTTCTGAGGCTCTGTGCCATCAACCAAGCCGGTGTAAGGAGCACCTGTGATGTCCATAACGTAAACGTTATCGGCGATATGGTAGGTCGACTCACCATCATCGGCAGCAAGAAGCATCTTGCCATCGGCGATGAAGATACCCTGGCACCAATATGGCTCGGGGCGGCACTGTACCTTTGTGTAATACTGCTTAGTCTCGAGGCTGTAGGCATATACATAACGGCTGTCAACCCAGTCGCTCAACCACACGAGATTGCGCTCGCGATCGACTGCAACGCCCGATACCTCAACCTGGCCCGACTCTGAGCGCCATGGAATGCTCTCAATATACTGGAGAGTGTTGGCATCGTAGATATCAACGCTGATGTTGTGTCCGCGTCCGAGATTGAAATACTCATTTCCGGTGTAGATCTTGCCATCAAACACGTCGATGTCGCCAAAGTGGTTGGCCTTTTCAGGCTGCTGGAACAACGGATCGATGAACTTGCCGTTTTTGTCCTTAGTCTGAACACGCTTCTGAACAAGATTCCAGTTGCGGTCGAATTTATACAGACCACGAGTATCTGATACGTAGAAGTAGTCCTTATCGGCTGCGATACCTTGACGACCGGGAACCTCAACAACTTTCTTCAGGCGATACTCTGTGCCAAGATGCTGTGCGTATGCGGCAGTTCCTATAAAAGCTGCGGCAAGCAATAATAAAATCTTTTTCATTGTTGTTTTTTGATTTTAGAAGTTAATTATAAGTGCTTTCTTTTTCTTCTATTAGAATTTGAACAAGCCCATAAGTTGGATTTGGCTCTGGCCGTCCTTACCACCGAGTGCCTTGCTGGCTTCCTTAGCGTCGCTATTGTACATAGTGTAGCCATAGTTGAGCTGAACCTTGAGGTTCTTCATAGCCTGCCATGTGCAGCCCACCAATATGCGGTTGTAATTGTTTGCTGATACTTTGTTCACGTCGTCCTTGTACATATCCCAACGTACAACGGGCAAGAATTGACCTACATGGTAACCTGCCAATACGTATGCGCCTGTCTCCTTAACGAGGTCAACGCCTTCGTTCTTTGCAGTCTGGATTCCGAACTCACCACGGAGAGTAAGACCTGCGGGGTCGTTATACCATGCACCGGCAATGAAGCGGTTCATCGGTTGATATGTGTAGTCGTCATTTGAATACTCACCCCAGTTGTAAGCAGCCTTGATGGCAAGTTTCTTGATTGGGCGGAAAGTAACGGCACCGATGATGTCTTTCGACTTGTTCCCATCGTCCTTGCAAGGAAGGCTACCGTTGGTCACTGCAAAGTCATAGTGCAGGTAGCTGAAGCCCTCGTCGCTCTTGAAGCAGTCACCGATAAGCATCACACCGAGGTCACGTCCGTAATCAACTTTGTCGTAAGCGATGGCGTTGCGGCATGCCATGCGATAGCAGATGTTGGAGAAGTCCACAGTCTCCAAAGTAGCCGGAGAGATGTCGTAGTTCTCAAAGCCCATAGGCGTGTAGAATTGTCCTGCACGGATTTGGAATTCAGGAAGAAGTTTTGCTGTTGCGAATGCGTCCATCACTTGGAGGTTCTTCTGTCCGCTTTTAGGTGTAGTCTCGGCTATACCGTTGAAAGCCTCAATCTGCAAGCGGAAAGAAACCTTTGCACCTACATTACCGTCGACGATAAGACGAAGACGCTTTGCCTGGAATGATGATTTTTCTTTTGTTGTACCATAACCGTCGCTGGTGTAGTTCCAACCGGTCTGCAAATATCCCGATACTTTGGGAAGTTTCGAAAGAACTTCTTTCCAACCTGACTCCTGAGGAGCGGCTACTGCCTCGGCAGTTGGTTCTGCTACCGGCTCAGCTACCGGTTCTGCTACTTCACCTGCAAACACTTGAGGTACTGACAGTGCCAAAGAGAGGGCACTTACTGCAAAAAATCGTTTCATGATTCAATTTTTTTAAGTTAGACTGTTGTTAATTAAGTATTATACTTTTTATAGTTATTAATCTCTTTCGTTTATGCGAGTGCAATATTACGAAATAAAATTTGATTATGCAACATTTAATGTCGAAAAATAATAATTCCTATTAAAAAAGTTTTGTATCGTAAGCTAAAAAATGCCAAAAAGGTGCGTCGGGAGAACTACGTAATCCTCACAGACACACCTACTTTGATTAAAATTGTTATAATTTGTTCCGTTTTCCTAACGCATAGCCTGATTTTTCGGTTATCTCATCAAATATCCGAAAGACTTCGGGCGCGTTATCGTCTGGCTATAGCTTCTGCCCCATGAGTCGGTCGCCGTAACGGTGATCGTCGACGTGGCGCTCGAGGCCTTTGCCTTGAAGAAATGCGCAAACTTGTCAGTCACGAAGCCCGAGCTCGGCGTGGCATTGTGCTTGAGCCGCTGACACTCATAGGAGATGATGTGCAGCGGGTCTTGCGTCGACACCTGAGCTACCTCAAGGGGTGTCTCACCCTCGAGAATGGAGATTTTCCATCCCGGGCCCCATCCCCAACAGTTCACGAGCACCTCATTGGCGGTGCTTGCCGTGCCGTAGTCGCCCACATAGTTGGGGAGCATTGCCGAGTAGGTGGAGTTGGCGCCGCTTATCCAACGGCTGTCGACAACCACCTGATTGAGGTCGTAGACGCGGAACTGATAGTCCTCGGCATAGCCGATTCCCTTATATTTATATGTGCAGTCGGTTCCATCGTGGTTCCACACTCCGTAGCCGCCCGGCGTGCCGTCGGTGCAGACGTGGTTGCCGGCATATCCGCTCTTGCCCGTCCACCACCAAGTGGCGCAAATAGCCGCGGTGTTGTACTCATGGATGTTGCTGCTCGTCGACGACACAGTGGTGCAGTTCACATGGGTGTGGCCGGTGAGGAAAGTGACGTTGGAGTAGCCCGCGAACATCTTCTCGAGCGCTGAGCCATTGTCGATGCCAAAGTTGGCGGCCTTGCTGCCGAGC
>JBJEKJ010000056.1:0-37228 GCA_051878575.1 Muribaculaceae bacterium
ATAAAAAAATAATCCCCGGCATCACTGCCAGGAATCGCTTACTTAATTAACCTTCTAATACCATTAACATAAACCTAAAAGAACTTTCAAAATTGTCTTCGCGACACTTTTTCAGTTACCTTAAAATCATTTACCATGAAAACTGATGCAAAGATACAGTCTTTGTGTTTTACAACATAATTTTTGGGCAAAAAAATGATGTGGATTAACGTTAATTACCACAAGTCGGTCTAAGGAGGCTCATCTGTTAATTAATTTAAGTGTTTGCGGCCATTTAATGTCGGGGGCACACATAACGAGGCTCGTAAGAATATTGCGTAAAAATGATATGCCCCTGCTACGCCGATGTGTGGTAGGGGATGATAGTCGTGAATAAAAGCCTGTTTGCGTATTGTCGCTGATGATTTGGGCGTGTGATGCCTCAGAATAGCCTCAGCTCGGTGTAAAGCCGATGGAGAGGAAGTCCCATCACATTGTAGAAGCTGCCACGAATGCCACGAATGCCTGCGCATCCTATCCATTCCTGTATGCCGTAGGCTCCGGCTTTGTCGAGGGGCCTGAACGTATCCACGTAGAAGCCAATCTCGTCATCGGAAAGCTCGGCAAAATCCACCTCAGTCACCGCTTTGAATGCCACGCGCCTGTCGGCGGAGGAAATCGTCACTCCGGTAACCACTTTGTGCGTAGCTCCCGATAGTCGTCGCAGCATCTTCACTGCCTCATCCCTGTCGAGAGGCTTTCCGAGCACGTCGTTGCCGCAAATCACCACGGTGTCGGCTGTTATAATCAGTTGGTTGGACGTAATCAGGCTTCGGTAGGCATCGGCCTTGACGTTTGCCACCACAAGCGCCACATCCTCAACCGGCGTGTCGGCCGGATAGCTCTCGTCGATATCGGTGATGGCGCACGTAGCGAACTCAATGCCCAAGTCGGCGAGCAACTGCTTGCGTCGAGGCGAGTTGCTTGCGAGCAGCACCTCATATTTCGATAGATTTGAAAGCGGATTCATCGATACTTGCATATTGTAGGACTGATGAATAAAATCTCGTTACCAGCCGAAGGCACGCTTGTCGGCAAGCCATTTGCCTTGCGCCTTCATTATCTGCTCAATCACCTCGCGGCCGCATCCATAGCCGCCATCGACGGGCGAGATGTATTGTGCGGCCTCTTTCACTTCGGGAGCGGCATCGGCCGGAGCAATGGCGAGTCCCACATGGCGCATTGCCTCCAAGTCGGGAATGTCGTCGCCCACAAAGGCCACCTCGTCGGGTGTGAGATTGTGGCGCTCCATCCATTCGAGCAGGCATGGCAGCTTCACCGATATTCCGGTGAACACATCCTCGATGCCGAGACCGCGGAATCGCACCACTACGGCCTCAGTGCGCGCGCCGCTGATTATTGCAATGTGGTAGCCCATTTTCACGGCAAGTTGCAGTGCATATCCGTCTTTTATGTTCACCATTCTCATAGGCTCTCCCGAAGTTGACATCGGGATGGTTGAGGGCGACAGCACGCCGTCGACGTCGAAAGCTATCGCTTTGATTTTCGTAAGGTCGTAGTTTATTGAGCTCACGTCGGTAAAATTAATATTGGGTTAGTTATTTCTTGGAGTGCATTTTTATTATACTTTTCGACAAGGTGTCGTACACTTCGTGCTTATCGCCCGATAGCATCAACAGGTGTTTGCTCATCACGTCGTAGTCGCGTCGCATGGCAGGTCCCGTCTGTGAGTCGGCAGGGGAGAGCCTGTCGAGTTTGTCAACCGTGGTGCGAATCAGCGGCTTCATCACGTCGAAAGGCAGTCCGGCCTCAGCCAGAACATCATCGGCGAGCGCCCATAGGTGGTTGGCAAAATTGCAGGAGAACACAGCCGCTATGTGCAGGCGCCGGCGCGTATTGCTGTCGGCGGCATACACGTTGGCTGAAATCGACCGAGCGAGCTCCGAGATGGCCTCGGCGCTTCGGGCATCGTTTCCCTCGATGAAAAATGGCACATCGTGGAATGCTGTGGCAATCTGCTTGGAGAACGACTGCATAGGGTAGAATACCCCATAGTGACTGCGGGCCGACGCAAATACACTTGCCGGAACGCTGCCTGATGTGTGCACCCACAGCGCCCCATTGTCGGGCACGGCGTCGACGATGCCCGCTACCGCATCATCCTTCACCGAGATGATATACACCTCGGCATCGGTGATTATCTGGTGCAGGTCGGCAGTGGCTTTCGGGCATCCCACTCTGTGGGCAAGCACTCTGGCGTTGTCGATGGTGTGGCTGTAGATTTGCGCTATCTCATGCTTTGCGCTGAGGGCCGGCGCAAGATTTGTAGCCACGTTTCCGGCTCCTATCAATACTATGCGCATCGTCTTATTGCTCTATTTCCTGCGGAATCCATTTGCCGATGTGCACGCGCTCCCAAAGCATCTTCTCGGGGTTGAATGGCTTTCGCTCCTCGTCCTTGTGCCCGAGCGTGACAATGCATAGCACCGGCAGGTCGGCCGGCATGTCGAGCAGAGCCTTCACATAGTCCTCAGCAGGCTCGTCGTCGCCCGAGAAGCGTCCGCGAATCTGAATCCAGCAGCTGCCAAGTCCCAAAGCCTCAGCCTGAAGCTGGATGTAGGTGGCGGCTATCGTGGCATCCTCCACCCAAGTGTCGGTAATTGCGGGATCGGCGCTGACCACTATGGCGAGACTGCACTTGCCTATTGGCGCCGCGCCGAAATCCTTGCAGTGGCTCAGCAGCTCGAGTTTTTTCTTGTCTTCCACGGTGACGAAATGCCACGGGCGGCAGTTCTTCGATGAAGGAGCCATCAGTGCTGCCTCAAGTATGAGTTGAACGTCCTCGGCGGCAATCTCCTCGTCGGTGTACTTGCGGATGCTGCGTCGACGCACTAACAAATCGTGAAAATTTTCCATAATTAAAGAGTTTTTTGTTATGCGATGGCCGTGGCCATCGGCTGCAAAAGTAGTAAAAACTTGAATAGGAAAATAAGTTTTTTGTGTTTTTATGCTTAAAAAAGTGCCGAATCAATGCCGAATCAATGCTCTTTTGGCGCAAGTGGCCGATTTGTGCCAAATAACTGACGATGTAGATTTTGAGACGGCTCGACCACCGATAAGTGAAAAAATAGAAAATTTGCTTTGTTTGTGTGTTCATTTGCTGTTAGTTTCAAAAAAAAACATTACTTTTGTGGTATCAATTTTGAAACGAATGAAAATTGGTGAAATAAGGAAAATCAAAACAAACTTTTTTAAAATATTGAATAACTATGGCATTCCTAACAGATGAAAAATTGGTTATTGTAGGTGCCGGTGGCGCAATCGGCTCCACAATGGTGCAGACAGCTTTGACAATGAAGCTCACTCCTAATGTGTGTCTTTACGACGTTTATGCTCCCGGAATGGAGGGCGTTATGGAAGAGATGTTCCACTGCGGCTATGACGGTGTGAACCTCACGGCTACTACCGACGTGGCAGAGGCATTCAAGGATGCAAAATACATTATCTCATCGGGTGGTGCTCCCCGCAAGGCCGGCATGACTCGTGAGGATCTCCTCGCAGGAAACTGCAAGATTGCCGAGGAACTCGGTAAGAACATCAAGGCTTATTGCCCCGACGTGAAGCATGTGGTGGTGATTTTCAACCCGGCCGACCTGACGGGTCTTGTTACACTTCTCTACTCCGGCTTGAAGCCATCGCAGGTGACTACGCTTGCCGCTCTCGACTCTACACGCCTCCAGAGCGCTCTTGCCAAGAAATTTGGCGTGAAGCAGTATGAGGTTACCGGATGTGCCACTTATGGCGGCCACGGTGAGCAGATGGCAGTATTCGGCAGTGCGGTGAAGGTGGCAGGCAAGCCGCTGACAGAGCTTATCGGTACTGATGCTTGCACCAACGAGGAGTGGGAGCAGCTCAAGGTCGACGTGACCAAGGGTGGAGCAAAGATTATCGAGCTCCGCGGACGCAGCTCATGGCAGAGTCCTGCCTACTGCTCGGTTGAGATGATTCGCGCCGTGATGGGCGGTGAGGCATTCCGTTGGCCGGCAGGAACATACGTGAACAATGAGAAGTATCACAACATTATGATGGCTATGGATACTACCCTCGATACCAATGGCTGCACTTACAAGATGCCGGTGGGAACTCCCGAGGAGATGGCAAAACTCGACGCAAGCTACGAGCACCTTTGCAAGATGCGCGACGAGTTGGTGACACTGAACATCGTGCCTGAAATATCGAAGTGGGGTGAAATCAATCCTAACTTGAAATAAGATACAAATTTTTTCATACTTATTAATGATTAGTGGCGCGACCTCCTTTGCCGGGAAGCCGCGCCAATTTTAGCCTGACAGACTCATGATAATAAAAAGCGCAAAATTTGAGATAAGCAACACCGACGTGGCGAAGTGCCCTGCCGGCAACCGCCATGAGTATGCGTTCATAGGCCGCTCCAATGTGGGCAAGTCGTCGCTCATCAATATGCTGACACGGCACGACGGGCTTGCCAAAACCTCGCAGACTCCCGGCAAGACGATGCTTATCAATCACTTCCTTATCAACGACGAGTGGTATATCGTCGATCTCCCGGGCTATGGCTATGCGAGCCGCGGCAAGGAGAGCCGTGAGCAGCTCAAGCGGATAATCGAGAGCTACATAATGTGCCGCATGCAGATGACCAATCTGTTTGTGCTCATCGACTCCCGGCACAAGCCTCAGAAAATCGACATGGAGTTCATGCAATGGCTCGGCGAGAACGGTGTGCCCTTCAGCATAGTGTTCACCAAGCTCGACAAGCTCGGCTTGAACGTGGGCAAGGCCAATGTGGGCCTGTACAAGCAGGCACTGCTTGAATATTGGGAGGAGCTACCGCCGATTTTCGTGTCGTCATCGGTCGACGGCCGTGGCCGCGATGAGATTCTCGACTACATCGAGCAGCTGAACAAACTTTGATGCCCGATAGGGGCCTGACATGAGCCGTATATTGGCATCAATTGCACGCACGGCGCATATACGAGGGGCTGATTTGCGCTGATTTTTCTTCCACATTTTTCTTTTCCCGTGAAATATTTTTGAAAAAAACAGGCAAAATGACTTGCAATTGAAAAATTATTTGTATCTTTGCACTCGCAAACGGCTCCTTAGCTCAACTGAATAGAGCATCTGACTACGGATCAGAAGGTTACAGGTTTGAATCCTGTAGGAGTCACAAGAGGAGTCCAAAAGCACTTGGACTTCTCTTTTTTTCTACAAAATAGCAGAAAATGTGCCTGAATTGTGCATAACTCTATAATTTTGGCTACCTTTGTGGGAAAGAAAGCAGTCTGCCTTCCATTTGCGTGAATGGATGAGCGTGGATGGTTTCATAAAGATATAACGTAAACTATGGGATACGGATTGGTAAGAGTATCGGCAATAGTGCCGAAAGTGAACGTTGCCGATTGTGAGTATAATGCGTCGCAAATTATTGATGCGGCACTCGAAGCGTCGAGCAGGGGTGCGAAGGTGGTGGTGACTCCCGAGCTGGGCGTCACAGCCTACACTTGTGGCGACTTGTTTCTGCAAAGCCGCTTGCTCGATGCGGCCGCCGACTCGCTGCAACGCATTTGCGAGGCTACAGCCGCATGCGACATGCTGCTCTTTGTAGGTGCGCCGTTGCGCTGTGGCGGCGCCATATATAACTGTGCCGTGGCTATGTCGCACGGCAAGTTGCTCGGTGCGGTGCCAAAGACCTATCTTCCCAATTACAAGGAATTTTATGAAAAGCGGTGGTTTGCCTCGGCGACATCGCTCACCGACGATTATGCGGTGGTGGCAGGCACGAGAGTGCGCATCTCGCCCTATCAGCTGTTTGTCCACGGCGATTTGAAGGTGGCTGCCGAGATTTGCGAGGACTTGTGGACACCAATACCACCAAGCTCCTTTGCGTCGATAGCCGGAGCCAATGTGATCGTCAACATGTCGGCGTCGAATGAGCTGATAGGCAAGCACGACTATTTAGTGTCGCTTGTAAGGCAACAGTCGGCGCGCTGCCGTTTGGCCTACGTCTATGCCTCGTCGGGCTATGGCGAGTCGACTACCGACCTCGTATTCTCGGGCAATGCCATTGTGGCCGAGAACGGTCGCATTCTCGGTGAGGGCGAGCGGTTCAGCGCAGTAGGCACGTCGGTGCTCGCCGATATCGACATTGAGCAGATAATGGGAGAGCGCATGGCGACAAGCAGCTATGCCGACAGCCACATCCTCGCCATCGACTATGAGCATGTGGAAATCGGTCTCGGGTCGTTGGATTCCGACGACGGACTTATGCTTCGCGAAGTGGCGAGGCATCCGTTCGTGCCCTCCGACGACAAGATTCTCAACGGTCGTTGCGAGGAGATAGTGAACATTCAGGTCGAGGGCCTTATGCGAAGGCTCGACTTCATCCGCTGCAAGTCGCTTGTAGTGGGCGTGTCGGGCGGGCTCGACAGCACTTTGGCGCTGCTTGTGGCAGTAAGGGCATACGATAGGCTGAAACTCGACCGCAAGGGCATCTATGGTATCACTATGCCGGGTTTCGGCACCACCGGCCGCACCTACAATAATGCCATTGAGCTGATGCGGGCACTCGGTGTCACAATCAGGGAGATTCCCATACGCGATGCCGTGACGCAGCATTTCAAGGATATAGGTCACGACATCGACAATCACGACGTGACCTACGAGAACTCGCAGGCACGTGAGCGCACACAGATTCTCATGGACTTTGCCAACAAGTGCGGAGGCATAGTGCTCGGCACAGGCGACTTGTCGGAGCTCGCCTTAGGCTGGGCTACTTATAATGGCGACCATATCTCGATGTACGGAGTGAATGCCGGTATTCCGAAGACGCTCGTCAGATATCTTGTCCGTTGGTTTGCCGTCGACGGCTTTGCCGACGACGAGCGCGCCCGGTCAACATTGCTCGACATCGTCGATACTCCAATAAGTCCTGAGCTTATTCCTGCCGATGAGAATGGCAATATCAAGCAAAAGACCGAGGATCTTGTGGGACCATACGAGCTTCACGACTTTTTCCTCTACTATATGCTCCGACATGGATTCGCACCCCGGAAGATTCTTCGTCTCGCAGAGCAGGCCTATTCGGGAATCTACGACAGGGCTTTCATCCGCAAATGGCTGCGAGAGTTCTATCGACGCTTCTTTCAGCAGCAGTTCAAGCGCTCTTGCCTTCCCGACGGACCCAAAGTGGGCAGCGTGAGCCTCTCGCCGCGCGGCGACTGGCGTATGCCGAGCGATGCCTCGGCTGCGTTGTGGCTTAAGGAGTGCGACCAATTGTAAATGCCAAGCTATATAATTGAGCCGATGAGAATATTGTACAATATATATAGGATAATACGTAGCTTCCTCGTTGCGGCGCTGACGGCTGTGATAGGGCTTTACGTTATTCTATATATAGTGTTGTCGATACCATCGGTCCAGAAGGAGGTGAAGGAAATAGGCGAGGCTGAGCTCTCGAAACTGCTGCACACCGAGGTGAGAGTGGGAAAATTGCAAATCTCGCCCTTCAATCAAGTTGTGCTGCACGACGTGCTTATTCCCGACCAACAGGGCGACACGCTACTGAGCGTGAAGAAGATAGGCGCCGGCATGAGTATCTATAACCTTGTGGCAAAACGCCGCATGGTGTTCACTTATGCCGAGATTATAGGGCTCGACGGCCGAATAAGGCGCAATGACAAGTCTTCGCCCACGAATATGCAGTTTATAATCGACGCGCTAAGTCCTAAGGACACTACCAAGCCGCCGACAAAGTTCGACTTTAAAATATACAACATAGTGTTGCGCCGTAGCCGGCTGAGCTATGATGTGGGCAGTGAGCCTCACGTAGCCGGCCGCTTCGACCCCAATCACATTGCCGTGAGTGACTTGCGTGCCGACGTGGCCATTCCTCGGCTGAAAAACGATGACTTCCATGTGCAGCTAAAGCGACTGTCGCTAAAGGAGCGTTGCGGGTTTGAGCTTACCGATATCACGGCCAACACCAAGATAGGAGAGCGGGCAATCGAGGTGAGCGACATGCGCATAGAGCTTCCAAATTCGCTCATAGCGCCCGAAGATTTCAAAATAGAGTACAGCGCTCTTAAGAATATAGGCAAGGAACTGACCACTATGCCATTGGCATTCGAGCTTGCCAACAGCTATGTGACTCCATCCGACCTTAAAGGTTTTTTGCCGGCATTGGAAAACTTCGGAACGCGCATAAGCATAACCTTAGCGCTGCGCGGCACCGTGCGTGATCTTGAGATTCCGGTGATTTCGGTGGCTACCGACGACAAGCGCATAATGCTCAATATGAATGGCGACGTGAAGGGTATAGATGATGCCAAAAATATGAGTTTCAGCATTCCGCATGTCGAAGTGCGCGCCGATGCCAATGAGATTTTGACGCTGTCGTCGCATTTTGCCAATCTCTCGGCCGGCGTAACGTCGACGATAGGCAATTGTGGCAATATCAGAGTCGACGGAAGCGTGAGCGGAACGCTCGAGCGACTGAAGTTTGCCGGCGACGTAAGTACGGCACTTGGAGCCGTGAGGCTCAACGGCGTGTTCGCCAACAACACATCGCGCAAGACCCAAAGCTACAAGGGTGCGGTGAGCACAGGCGGATTGAATGTGGGCAAGCTCCTGTCGAAGGAGCAGCTGCTCGGCATGGCTGCCGTGGATGTGGAGGTGGACGTGTCGCGCATCGGCAATGATATTGAGGGAAGCGGAAAAGGCGAGGTGAAATATGTGGACCTGAAAGGCTACAGATACAGCGACATCACCGCCGATGTGATGATTGCCGAGAATCGCTATGAGGGAGTGGTGAACATCGACGACGAGAACCTTCGGCTGCATGCCAATGGCGTCTATATGGATGTCGACGGCAGGAAGACACTTGAGATGCAGGCACAGGTGAGCGACGTGAATTTCGCACGGCTGAATCTTAACGACAAATATCCGGAGCACAGGCTCGCTTTCACCGCCGAGGCCTCCCTTGCCGCCGACGATCCTTTCGAGGCCGTGGGCAATATCATCCTCCATGACGTGTCGTATTGCGATGCTGCCGACAATGGATTGCATCTCAACGATTTCATAGTGTCGTCGGATAAAATCGACGATATACAGACCATCAAGATTACTTCCGACATTCTCAATGGCGAGGCAAACGGCTCTTTCGACTGGCGATGTATCTCGAAGGTGCTCAACAATATGATGGTGCAGCCATTCCCCTCGATGTTTGTGAGCTACGACCTTAACGCTATGGAGCGCACGCGTGTCAACGATTTTTCCTATGTCCTCAATCTATCTGTGCCCGACGAGCTCAACAAGTTCTTCAATCTGCCGGTGAAGATTCTCGTGCCCATTACGCTGAGCGGAATTGTCGACGAGAATACACAGAGTGCCGAGCTGGAGATTAGCGCGCCATATCTGATGCAGAACAAGAAACTCATAGAGAAGACATGGGCCAAGGCTGCCATAAATGGCTATGAGGACAATGTGTCGCTCGTAGCACGCACTGTGATGCCCACTAAGAAGGGGAAAATCGACCTTAACCTGAACATGAACGGCGTAGCCGACAGGCTTGATACCGACGTGAGGTGGAAAATCGACCGTAAGGAGGATTTCTCGGGGAATGTAAACGTGTCGGCCCTGCTGTCGCGCAGCGACGACGAGCAGCGGACGCTGAATGCCGACATCGACATAAATCCCACAAAACTTGTGTTCAACGACACGGCGTGGCAGATGCATCCTGCCAAAATCACAGTGATGGGGCGCAACGTGAAGGTGGAGAACTTCATGGCATCGTGCGACAAGCAGTATATATCGATTGATGGCGAGGTGTCAGACGACGATCTGTCGCAACTATGCGTCGATTTGAACGATATAAATCTCGACTATGTGTTTGAGACACTCGCCATCGACAATGTGATGTTCGGCGGCAGGGCTACGGGCCGGTTCTATGCCACAAACGTATACTCCAAGCTGCCGAGGCTTTCAACCCCCAACCTGCACGTCGATGGACTTGCCTATAATAACGCAACGCTCGGCGACGCCGACATAGTGAGCCGATGGAGTCATGAGGACAAGGCTGTGACCATTGATGCCAAGCTCAGTCAGGCCAATGGCGGCAAGTCGACCATCAACGGCAAGATTTTCCCAACTATGGACTCGCTATATTTCGAGTTCCGCACGCAGAAGGTCAATATCGGGTTCATGAAGCCGTTTATGAGCGCGTTCACGTCCGACGTTGAGGGTGAGGCGTCGGGATTCGCATGCCTATATGGCAATTTCAAGCGTATCGACCTATATGGCGATATTTTCGCCGACAGGCTGCGCATGAAACTCGACTACACCAACACCTATTATACTACGTCGGACTCCATAAAGATTACGCCGGGGAATATCTCGTTCAAGAACGTGGTGCTGCGCGATCCCGAGGGACACACCGCCAAGCTCGACGGATGGGTGCGACACGACTTCTTCCATGATGCGAGGTTCAATTTCTCGGTGACCGAAGCGAAAGATTTCCTGTGCTATAATGTGACGCAAGAGATTTCGCCTATATGGTATGGCACAATCTATGGCGACGGATCGGCATTCGTGAAGGGCGAGCCGGGATCGGTGGATATCGACGTGAACATGCGCACTGCGGCCAACAGCCGCTTCACTTTCGTGCTGTCCGACGAGCAGTTTGCCACGGAATATACATTCATCACTTTCATCGACAGCTCCAAGAAAAACAAGGAGCATGATGTGAACGACTCTATCCCCGATGTGGTGCGCATGATGGCCGATGCCAACAACAAGGAGCGCAACATGACTCCCGCCACACGCTACCGCATAAATCTCATGGCTGAGGTGACGCCACTTGCACAAATGGTGCTTGTGATGGACCCTGTGGGCGGCGACCGCATCAAGGCTACCGGAAGCGGCAACCTGAGGATGACCTATAGCAATATCGACGACAAACTGTCGATGCATGGAACGTATGAGCTTGAGAAGGGCAATTACAACTTCACCTTGCAGGACATTATCGTGCGAGAGTTCTCCATAAAGGAGAATAGCAAGATTGAGTTCGACGGCGACCCCTATCATGCCAAGCTCGACGTGACGGCTTACTATGCCCTGAATGCCAACCTCACCGACCTCGACGAGTCGTTTGCCACCGACAAGGATATGAACCGCACAAATGTGCCCGTGCAGGCGCTTATGATAGTGACCGGCGACATCAAGGAGCCGAAGGTGGATTTCGATCTTGCGTTCCCAACGCTGACCTCGGAGGCTCACGGAAAGATACGCAGCGTGATAAGCACTACCGACATGATGAACAGGCAGATAATATATCTGCTCGCGCTCAACCGCTTCTACACGCCTGAATACATGGGAGCGACGTCCACTCGCAACAATGAGCTCGCATCGGTGGCGTCGTCGACTATATCGTCGCAATTGAGCAGCATTCTCGGGCAGCTGAGCGAGAATTGGAGCATATCGCCGAATTTCAGGAGCGACAAGGGCGATTTTTCCGATATTGAGGTGGAATTGGCGCTGTCGAGCCAGTTGCTTAATAACCGACTGCTGTTCAATGGCAATTTCGGCTATCGCGACAACACTATGAATACGCGCAACTCCAATTTCATTGGCGACTTTGATATTGAGTATTTGCTTACCAAGAATGGAAACATACGCCTGAAGGCCTACAATCATTTCAACGACCAGAACTATTATATCAAGAGCGCACTGACCACGCAGGGGCTCGGCGTAGTGTTCAAGCATGATTTCGACCGTCTGTTCGACTTCCTGAAAAAGACGCCGAAGCCGGTTCTAAGCATTCAGCCATCCGACACAGTGCCCTCAGGCACGCTTATGAACCCTGAGCGGAGAAAGGAGGATGAGCTATGAGGCATCTGCTCTTTACGCTTTTTGCCGCGATTGCCGTCATGGCAGCAGCCGCCGACGACATGAGTGATGCCGTTGCCGACACCGTGCGGCTCGTCCTTGTGGATCTTGATGGCGATGGCATCGACGATCGCATGAACGACATCGACAAGCGCATCGTCGACAGCCTTAAGCGCGACAAAGGCTATTGGAAGAAGGCCCTGCTCAAGGGTAAGCTCGACTTGAAGGACGAGACAATCGTGTATCCTCGCTTCGTGAAGTTTTGCGTCGACGTGTATAATTGGGCCGACCGCACCTTCAACACCTACGACCCTGACTATGTGGTGGGTACCGGCAAGCGCTGGAAAGTGATGGTGAAGAATGACAACTGGGTCGACAACTACGACTTGCATTTCCCGAAAGCCACGCCAATCAGGATTCTTTCCGACGTGTGCTGCAACATCGGTGCTTCGGTGGCCTATATGGCTGTCAGCGGCGGATATATGTTCGACGTCGACAATATCTTTGGCGGTAATCCCATCACTCACAAGAAGTGGGATTTCAATTTCAGTTGTGCTCTGATTTGCGCCGATCTATACTATGCCAGCAATACCGGCTCCACGTCGATACGCCGTTTCGGCGACTATAAGGGTGGGGCGTGGATTAATCATCCGCTGCACGACATGCGCTCGGAGTCATACGGTGCCGATATCTACTATTTCTTCAACAACAAGCGCTATTCGCAGGGCGCGGCCTATAATTTCTCGAAGATTCAGAAGCGCAGCGCCGGTTCGCTGATCGCCGGGTTGACCATATCATCGCAGGATGTGTCGCTCGACTTCTCCAATCTGCCCAACTCGATGATTGCCGTGCTCCCCGAATATGATAATCTGCAATACCGCTTCCGCTACTACGACTATTGCTTCCTGCTCGGCTATGGCTACAACTGCGTGATTGGCAAGCATTGGCTTTTCAACATATCGGCATTGCCGTCGATAGGCTTCAAGCATTGCCTGATGAACTCCGAGGAGGGTGAGAACAATATGTTCTCAGCCAATATTAAGGCAAAGATGTCGTTTATCTACAACCATAAGCAGCTATTCGCCGGATTTCTCGGAAAGATGGACATGCACTGGTACTCCAGCAAGAGATACAATTTCTTCAACTCGATTGAGTATTTCAATTTCTGCGCCGGATGGCGTTTTTAGCCGCTCTGTGGCAGTGTATGTGGGAAATATATTGTAAATTCGCATGAAATTTTGATTTTGTAAGAACGATGAGCGTTATAATATTAGGTATAGAGTCGTCGTGTGATGACACTTCGGCGGCAGTGATAAGAGATGGCGTGTTGCTCAGCAATGTGATAGCAAGCCAGAAGGTACATGAGGCCTACGGTGGCGTGGTGCCCGAATTGGCGTCGCGCGCGCATCAGCAGAACATCGTCCCCGTGGTGTCGGAGGCTATCCGACAGGCGGGAATCGACAAGTGCGACCTTAGTGCCATAGCATTTACTCGCGGTCCGGGCTTGCTTGGCTCGCTGCTTGTGGGCACTTCATTTGCCAAGGGGCTTGCTCTTGCTCTCGGCATCCCATTGCTCGACGTGAATCATCTCCATGGCCATGTGCTTTCTCATTTCGTCAAGGAAGACGAGAGCGGCGAGGTGCCGGAGTTCCCATATTTGTGCCTCCTCGTCTCGGGCGGCAACTCACAGATTATCCGTGTCGACTCTCCATATAAGATGGAGGTGCTCGGGCAGACCATCGACGATGCCGCAGGCGAGGCTTTCGACAAGTGCGCCAAGGTGATGGGACTGCCTTATCCGGGTGGCCCGTTTATCGACAGGCTGGCGGCTGAGGGCGATGCCACACGCTTCCGCTTCAGCAAGCCGCATATTCCGGGCCTCGACTATAGTTTCAGCGGACTGAAGACGTCGTTTCTCTACACATTGCGCGACGCGAAAGCCGAGAATCCGAATTTCGTGGAGGAGAACAAGGCCGATCTTGCCGCATCGCTGCAAAAGACGATTATCGACATCTTGATGGACAAGTTCTCAAAGGCCGTGAAGCTGACGGGGATAAAGACTATTGCCATAGGTGGAGGAGTGTCGGCCAACTCGGGCGTGCGCGATGCCGTGCAGCGATATGCCGACTGCCATCATCTGAAGGCGTTTATACCAAAGCGACTGTTCACTACCGACAATGCCGCCATGGTGGCGGTTGCCGGCTATTTCAAATATCTTAACAAGGACTTCTGCGACATCTCGCTGCCTCCGTTCGCACGCGTCACGGTGTGACGCTCCGGCATGGTATATGCCGTGAGGGGTGGCGCTTTGTGACATAAACAATATCGATATGGATGTTTCAATCATTGTAATCGGCGATGAGCTGCTCATAGGGCAGGTCACCGACACTAATTCGGGCTGGATAGCCCGTCATCTGAATCCGCTTGGATGGAATGTGAGGAGTGTGAAAGTGATAGGCGACGACGGTAATGAGATTCTTAATGCCATAGACGAGGCATTTGCTCAGACCGACATCGTGCTGACCACGGGAGGACTCGGTCCTACAAAGGATGATATTACGAAGCCAACTCTTTGCCGGTATTTCGGCGGAGAGCTTGTCTACGACAAGGAGGTGGAGCGCAATGTGCTCGAAGTGCTTGCCAAGCGGCATTTGAGAGTCAACGAGCTGACTGCCATGCAGGCCATGGTGCCGTCGACATGCCGTGTGATACAGAACAAGGTGGGCACTGCCCCTATTATGTGGTTTGAGAAGGATGGCAAGGTGCTTGTGTCGATGCCGGGCGTGCCCTTTGAGATGGAGCAGATGATGGAGCGGGAGGTGATTCCGCAGTTGTTGCGGCGCTTTGTCGTCGACGAGCATATCGCTCACCGCACCTTTGTGGTGATTGACTATATGGAGTCGAATCTTGCCATGCGACTCGAGGATTTTGAGAACCGCCTTCCGGATTACATACATTTGGCGTATCTGCCCAAGATGGGCGTGATACGGTTGCGCCTTTCGGGCTGCTCTCGCAACGCCGCTTTGCTCGATGCCGACATGGAGCGCCTCTCGGGAGAGCTGCACGCCATTCTTGGCGAATCAATCGTAGCCGATGAGGATAAGCCGCTTGCCGGAATACTCGGCGACAAATTGAGGGCTAAGGGCCTCACGCTTGCCACTGCCGAGAGTTGCACGGGCGGCAATGTGGCCCATTCCATAACGATGGTGGCCGGCAGCTCGGCCTATTTCAAGGGGAGTGTGGTGGCATATTGCAATTCGGTGAAGTGCGGTGTGCTCGGCGTGCCTGCCGAGGTGATAGACAGCGTGGGGGCTGTGAGCCGCGCTACGGTGGAGTCGATGTGCTGCGGTGTCGCATCGTTGATGTCTGCCGACTGCGCCATAGCCACATCGGGAATAGCCGGTCCCGGCGGCGGTACTCCCGACAAGCCTGTGGGAACCGTGTGGGTGGCTGTGAAGTGCGGCGACAGAGTGGAAAGCGAGTGCTATCACTTGCCCGGAACACGCGACAGGGTGATTGACCGAGCCACCACGAATGTGCTCTGCAAGCTGATAAAGATGCTTGCTGGGTAAATTCACGATTGGTCAAAGCGACACTTTTATGCTCTTTGACGAGTCGGTATCCAACTCGTTTTTGCCCGGAGCCAGCTTCAATGCCCTGTCGACAATGCTTTGCATTGTAGCATCGAGCGGCATCACATGGCCGGGAATTATGAATTCGGGCTTGGCCGGGTTCTTGTCTTTCTCGATCTCTTTGCACTCCTCAAGAGTAAGATACTCAAAATCCACGGGATAGACCTCTATCAGCGATTTCAGCAATATGTCGCTTTTTGCGCCATAGATGCTTTTCCATAGTTTTCCCTTTGCCAAGGCCGAAATTGAGTAGGTCACTTGAATCATATCCTGCAAACGGTATTTTCCGCCATCGTTGCGATAGAATGACATGTTATTGTAGGCTTCGTTGATGTCGATTGTCATTCCAATCAATTTAAGCATTGAAGGAGAAACTTTGTGGCCCTCTTTTCCCGAAAGAGCATCGTAGCTTTGGGTGTAGGATGATTGACTTTTGCGGTAGATGACGGTGGCGTTTTTCTTGGTCATAATAGTGTCGAATCCCGACTCAACCATGCGCAGGCGGGGAGTTTCCCTGAGCGATAAGGTGTCGATAGATGAAATTATGGAAATCATCGACATGGCACCGGTGTTGATGTCGCGGGCGATGCTGTCGGTCCCGTCGTGCCTTATGTATCGGGCAAAATTCCTCTTGTTCAGGATTCGTGCGTTCTTGTGCCCTTTGAATCCTTTAATCTTTGGGCGAGTAGGCAGAATTGCATCAGCCATATTATCACTTATGACGAGAGTCGTGTCGCCGTCGGCAATAAAAGTGCTGAGTTCCCTGATGTAGAGCAATACTTTTAGTCCGTCGCGCGATTTATTTGAAACTACGGCTTCAGGCAGGGTGTAGGAGCGGGATAACAGCCCCACCGTAGTGCCGTCGGTGTCGACTGTGGCATATTCATATCCGAGGCATTGCACCGACAGGGGGAAGTCGGAAGCCTTGGCTGATTGGAAGGAGCCGTTCTCGTCGGTAATTCCAAGTAAAACGCCTTTATTGTTGAATACCGAGGCGGCGACAACTGCCTGACGGTCGCCGGCATCGATGACGCTTATAGCTGCGGTGCCGCGTGTCTGCGCCAAGCATGAGATAGCGATTATTGACAGCCTGAAAAATAATTGATTGATATTACGCATGACAATTGAATTTATGATACAGTGAATTCTATTCTATTATAAAATACTTCCACATTCAAAGGTAGATATATTTTGAGAAAAAGCCAAAAAAATACTGCCGTTTTTGCATATTATGGATAAAATGCTTAACTTTGCAGCGAAATTTGAGACAGGAATGTCGGCGAATCTCAAGAATATGTATTGACGGCATGAGGCTGCGTAGTCGGGAAATGATGCTAAACTCCTGAGAAACAGACCTTGTGATGGTATAACGGTTGCTAATTTGGCGAGCACGGCTCTAAAAAATGAAGTACAACCGCTACATATTTTTATGTGCAGCTGCATTTTGTGGGCGAAAATTTTGAAATTCTCGCAAAATTTAGCTTACTTTGCACTCCGATTTCAAGACAAATAATTAGAAACAATAAAAATAGGAATACAGCCATGTCAAAGGTTTGTCAGATTACAGGCAAGAAGGCGATGACAGGAAACAATGTATCGCACTCTAAAAGAAGAACAAAACGTAAATTCTACGCTAATTTGTTCAACAAGAAATTTTATTGGGTAGAGCAGGACCAGTGGATCAGCTTGACAATCTCAGCTTCGGGTCTTCGCACAATCAACAAACTTGGGCTTGATGCAGCATTGAAGCAGGCGGCAAGCAAGGGTTATCTAACATGTATTAAAACAGTAGAGGAGTAATAGAAGATGGCAAAGAAAGCTAAAGGCAATAGAGTACAGGTGATACTCGAATGCACCGAGCAAAAAGCAAGTGGTGTACCAGGAATGTCGCGTTATATCACAACCAAGAACCGCAAGAACACCACTGAGAGATTGGAGTTGAAGAAATACAACCCCTACCTAAAGAAAGTTACCGTACACAAGGAAATTAAATAAGTATAAGTTATGGCAAAGAAAGTAGTAGCAACGCTTCAGAAAGGTGAGGGCCGTACTTACAGCAAAGTTATCAGAGTGGTGAAGTCGCCGAAAACAGGTGCTTATACATTCAAGGAAGAGATGGTTCCTAACGACCAGGTACAAGCTGCCCTTAATAAATAATTCGGAATATATATTTTTCCTAAATAAGAAAGAGGCTTTTTTGCTTGAGGGCAAGAAAAGCCTCTTTTGCCCTTAAATCATTTACTAACGATAATCTGTGATTACATTTATGTTGAGAAAAAGATTGGCTATGATTGCCGGATTTGCCATCAGTGCGTGCTCACTGATGGGTGCCGCGCTGACTCTCGACGAGCTTGCGGTGAAGGTGACGCCTGATAATGAGGGGCGCGAGTTCTCGTTCAGCGACAAATATGCTGGTTTTTTCTATGGTATGACCAATGTCGACGGCTGGACCGAGTGGAATGCCGGATGGAATATCCGCGCCAAGCGCATTTTCAATGATTATAGGATTTTTGCCGATGGCAAGGAGTTGAGGCGTGCAAAGGCCCGGGTGAGCGTGTATCCAAATCGCATGGTACGTACCTTCGGCCGTGGTGTGGAGGAGACTTTCAGTCTCGTCGATGAGAGGAAGGTGATATTTATCGACATCGCCGCAAGGCCGCGCAAAAATGACGGTAAGGAATCTGCTATCGATGCGGTGGGCATTGAGCTGCTTGGCGACATTATATCGGCGCCAAAAGCCGATGGTGGTGATGCCGTGTGCGTGCCCGAGGCATATCCCGACTGTGTGGTGCGCATTGCTGCCATGAATGGTGGCGACGTGCGCGTGAGCGGACGCATGGTAGAGGCTGATGCCGCCTCCGGAGGCTTTGTGCTGACATTTGGCACGGCCGAGGAGAGCGCTGCTATGGTAGCAGGCGCGCGTGCCGGCAAGGCGGAGTGGCTCGCTGAGCGCGCACGGCGCATGCAGCAGATTCTTGATGACAATGCCAACGACTGCGCGTATGGCGTGGCCAAGTCGCTCGCATGGATTATGCTCACTGCCGACGAGCTCGTCACTTGGCAGCATGGCGGATGGGGTATTTATGCGGGATTACCGTGGTTCACCGACTTCTGGGGACGCGACATGTTTATATCCATGCCGGGCACGGTGCTGTGTACCGGGCGCTTCGACGTTGCAAAGAACATACTCTCGTCGTTTGCCAAATATATGGACGTGAATCCGCAGTCGCCCACCTACGGACGCGTGCCCAACCGTCTCAATCTCGATGGCGTGCTATATAATACCACCGACGGTACTCCGCGTTTCGTGATGCAGGTGCTCGACTATTTGCGCTACACCGGCGACCGCTCGTTCGTGAAGCAGATTTACAAGAGCGTGAAGATTGCCACCGACGCATCGCTGCGTTCATTTGTCGATGATAGGGGCTATCTCACTCATGCCGATGCCGATACATGGATGGATGCCAAGCGTCAGAGCAAATACCCGTGCTCGCCACGTGGCAATCGTGCCGTCGACATTCAGGCTCTTTGGTACGGACAGCTTGAAGCGGCAGTGCGATTGGCCGACTTCATCGGCAAGAAGGACGATGCAAAGCGCTGGCGTGAGGCGGCTGAGAAGCTAAAGGTGAATTTTGAGAAAGATTTTGTGGCCGATGGCGTGATAGCCGACCATCTTAATAGCGATGGGACCCGTGACAGACAACTGCGTCCAAACACTATGTATGCCTATGAGCTCGTTTCGGAAGATAGCGTTAAGATTAATGATATCCGCACCACATGGAGCCGATTGGTTTATCCGTGGGGAGTGGGCTCGCTCGACCAAATGGACGAGAATTTCCATCCCTATCACGAGCAGTGGCACCGCTATCACAAGGACGACGCCTATCACAATGGCACCGTGTGGCTGTGGCAGAATGGCATGGCCATGCAGCGCATGATAGAATATGGCGAGCAGAATAAGGCATTCCGCCTTTTCCAAAATATGGCAGAGCAGGCAATGAGGCAGGGTGCCGTAGGTAGTCTCTCAGAGTGTGCTGATGCTTGGTGCCGTCCGGGAAAGACATGGGCGCGCCGCACCGGAACCTTTTTGCAGGCATGGAGCAATGCCGAGCAGATAAGGGTGTGGAGTCAATGTTTCTTGGGCGTGAAGCCCGATATGCTTAATCGTGCGATTGACATTGCTCCGCGTATTCCGTCGCGCCTCACCGACTTCTCCACCCGGGTATGTTTGGGCGAGGGAAGCCTGCATTATAGCTATAAAAAGAGCGGCGGCAAGGTCGTCTATAATTTTATATGGCGGGGCAAACAGCCTGTGACTCTGAATATCGACTTGAGTCGTACAGAGAATTTCGCTGTCGTCCTTGATAAGGGGGCGAGCGTGGAGGTTGTCGTCGACCATGATAAGGCTGTTGCCACCACTGTCGGTGCCGAGGGCGCAAAATCGGCAAGCGTCACCGCCTCGGCCGATGCGGCAAAGGTGACATTCTTGAGAAAGTGCAAGGCAGCGCTTGGCGATGTGAGATTCGCGGAGCCGTGCTACCGCGAGGACCTGAAGTCGATGTCGAGGTACTTCAATCCACCGCTGCACTACGGTAGCGTGGAATAAAATGCCCAATTAAGGTGTGAGTCGCACTGTTAAATCCACTCGGTGATATCCTCGGCCGGCTTGCGTGCCGTGTGTCGCTCGCTTGCTGTGTCGGCAGGATATCCTATGGGAATAAGCGCTACCGGATATATTTCATCGGGCAGGTTCAGGGCCTTGTGCGTGGATTCCATATCGAAATTGCACACCCAGCAAGTGCCGAGGCCCACCGAGGCTGCGGCAAGGCAAATATGCTCGGTGGCTATGGCGCCATCAATGTCGGCGTGGTTCTTGCCATCGTTTTGGCGGGTCCACGCCGCATTGGCGTCGACACACACCGCAATTATGGCCGGAGCCTGAGTGAGCCATGCATTGTGGTAGCATTCGCACAGCTTGGCCCGAGACTCAGTGCTCGTTGCCACGATGAATTTCCAGGGTTGGCGGTTCACTGCCGAGGGTGCGAGGCGCGCACATTCGAGCACATAATCCAATTTCTCGCGCTCAATCTCGCAGGGCTTATATGCCCTGACGGAATATCTGTTTTTAGTCAGTTTCAAGAAGTCCATATATAATGCTTTTAGGTGATAAATAATCGGGATTGCTGCTGACGACGCTGTTGCGAGGCCGTCTTGACGGGTTGTGCGGGCGGATTACGGGCGGCGTCCGCGGTAGATTGCCGTCACGCTGTCGTAGGTCTCGGAGGAGCCGGGCGAGTTTAGGGTGACGAACTTCACCGTCACAGTATCGCCGATGTTGCTGCCTGCGATTTTCGAGCGGTTTTCCACCTCGGCATAGTCGAAGCTCACCGAGTCGCCGTTTTCGTCGAGAATCACGATAGAGTTCATGGCGCGGTCGAGCGTAACGCCAATCGCCGTCTTCTCCTGTCCGATTTGATTGGGGTTAATCATGTCGCGGGGCGTCACTGTGGCAGAGCAAGAGTCGTCCTCTCCGATTTCGGCGTTTGTGGAGCGGCTGCCGTTGCCGCATGCGGCTGCGGTTGCCATCAAGGCGATACAAATTAGTGCAGAATAATACTTCATATTTCAATTGTTGAGTTACAGGCGACAAAATTAATTCAAATTTTCCAACTATCCACCGTTTTGCCTTAATTTGTGGCATTCGGCATCAGCATATCCTGCGCACGTCGTCGTCGAAAGTCTCCTTGTTTATTGCCTTGCTCTTTATTACCGACCGATAGTTGTAGATGGTGCGAGGTGTGTAGAACAGCAGGTTGGCAATCTCGCTGCTCTCGGTCACGCCAAGTCTTACGAGGGCAAAAATTCTCAATTCGGTGGTCAGTTTGTTGTGCTGCACGCTGATTCTGTTCTCCTCGGTGAGCAGATTGTTGAATTCCTGCACGAAAGTGGGGTACAGGTCGGTGAACGCGCGGTCGAAGTGGCTCAGGAAAGTAGCGGCGTCGTCTTCTGAAAGGCGTGTCGACGTTATGGTGCTGAGCAGCTCGTCCACTTGCTTGGCCTTGATTTTCCTCGCCACGAGTTTTTGGTAGTTGCTCAGGCGGTCGATGTATTTCGAGCAAAGGTCAATATATAGCTTCACAAGATTCTCGCGTTTGCGGTTGGTGTCGATAAGGCACTCGTTTTTGTGCGAGAGCTCGCCATTGAGCGACATCAGCCGCTCGTTGAGCTGAGTGAGTTGCAAGTTACGGTCGGCAATCTCCACCTTGCGCTTCGAGAGCAGCTTGTTCTGCTTGAAAATAGCCACAGAAGTGGCAATTAGCAGAATCAGCAGCATTACGCTTCCGAGCAGGGTCCATTTCAGCGATGTGTTCTGGTCGTTCAGCTTGTCCTTGTATTTTGTCACTATCACCGATAACTTGTCGGAGCTGTCGATTATTCTAAGGCGGTTGTTGTAGAATTTCGCATCCTCAATCGACACATTGATGTAGTTCTCGGCACGTTTGAGATCGTTGCCTTTGTCGAAGATCCACGCTGCGAGCTTCTGTAGCGACAGATTCTCCTTCACCGGCACCATAATGTCGGTGATTGCAGTGTTCACGAGATACTCAATGTATTTATCCGTGTCGTTGAAATGATTGTAGCAGCAAGCGGCGGCGAAGCATGCCGTGGAGTAGAGGCGCGTGTTGGCAGGCTCGCTCTCGAGCACCTTCAGGTAGAATTGCAGCGCCTTCTCGTGGTTGTGGGTTACATACAGCTCATACTCGCCCATGAGGTAGTTGAACTCGTTGGGCCTGTCGTTGGCGAGATCGATAGTCCTTTTCAGATATTTCTCTTTCAGTTGCCAATAGGTTGTGCGATACTCATTGTCGCTGCAATAGTCGCTCCAATAAGTGTAAAGCCAGTAAAGGGTGAGGTTGTACTCATATCGCAGCGAATTGTCTCCTACCCCCCCCAATTTCCTCTCGTCGAGCGATTTAAGAATCTCCTCGGCCTCGCTGTAAAGTCCGGCCGATGCGAGCATCGATGCCTTATGGATGAAATTAAGGTCGGTATAATATTTCTTGCCGGTCTTTTCGGCGAGCTCAAGGCCCTTTTTCACGTATGTCATCGCCGAGTCGAATCGGAAGAAATGATACTCGTTGTACACGTCGTTGTAAAGCCGCAACTTAATCGAATCGTTGGTTGCTGATGCGATTTTCCTCTTGACTTTCAGTATTTTCTGCTCTTTGGCGTTATTATAATGATTTCTGTGGGCAATCACGCTGTCGAGCCGCGCAAATGGAGTGTTGCCGCGTGCCGGAGCACACAGCCACGTCATTACTATTAAGAATAATAACCAATATCTCATCATAGCGATATTAAGGGTAATTAATAGTAATATGTAGGCTAGGTGCTGCAAATTTAGCAAAAAAAATCGAAATGGCAAGAATGTACCTGCCGAAAATTTAAGAATCTGCGAAATGCTTGATTACAAACGCCGTGAGGATTTGCGGAAATCAATTAATGTACTTGGCTCGTACTCGCCGGGAGCGTGAGAATGGCTTTTCCTTAAATTTGCACGCAAAACCTAATAAAAACAAAACTATATGACTAATTTATTCAAGCATCAATCGTCATTTTCATTATCACGAAAGTTGATTGGCGTGGCACTGTTGCTTCTTTCATTCTCAGTGGAAGGCAATGGGGCTACAGTCACTTCCTCGCTTTCGATGGATTTGACAACCGACAGGGCTTGCTATAGCCCCGGACAAGTGGTAACTTTCACTGCCTCGAGCATTCCGAGCGGTGCGCGTGTGCGCTATCGATTTGGAGCAAACGTGGTGGATGATGTGGCTCTCACCGGCAACACATGGACGTGGACTCCGCCGAAGGACGATTTCAAGGGCTATCTTGCCGAAATCTACACCACCAACGGCGACAACCGTAACATTATCGGAACTATTGCCGTGGATGTGTCGAGCAACTGGAAGCGTTTCCCCCGCTATGGCTTCGTGGCCGACTTTGAGGAGAATGGCAACTCGGCAGCCAAGCAGGAACGAATCGTCAGCGAGATGGCTTATCTCAACAGGCTGCACATCAATGGCGTTCAATTTCAGGACTGGCACTGGATGCACCATAAGCCGGTGAAATTCAACGACGATGGCTCGCTCACCGAGTGGTATCAGGACGTGAGCAAACGCTGGATAGGCGTGAAGCACATAAAAAGCTATATAGCCGAGCAGCACAAATATGGCATGAAGTCGATTTTCTACAACTTGTGCTATGGAGCATGGAAAGATGCCTATAAAGATGGCGTAAAGCCTGAGTGGGGATTGTTCAAGAAGGATGGCTCGGGCAATTTCTACCAGGATTTCCATGGCCTTCCCGACTCATGGGCAAGCAACCTTTACCTGCAAGACCCGAATAATGCAGAGTGGCAAGCCTATCTCATAGAGCGCAACAAGGAGGTATATGACAATTTCGATTTCGACGGCTATCAAATCGACCAGCTCGGTTGGCGTGCCGACCAACTGTACGACTACAACCATAATAGCGTGAACCTCACCGAGGGTTATGGCAAGTTCATCTATGCCGTAAAGAATGCCCATCCCGGCAAGTCGCTTATTATGAATGTAATTGGCGGATATGGAGCCGAGCCTGTCGCAACCAAGGACGTAGACTTCTGCTATGATGAGATGTGGGGTGGAGAGGCAAGTTTTGCGGCGCTGTTCAACACGATACAGGCCAACGACGGGTACAGCAACCACACTCATCCCACGGTGTTTGCCGCATATATGAACTACGACAAGGCCGGTGATCCCGCGTATGAAGGACAATATCTGAACACCCCCGGCGTGCTGCTCACCGATGCCGTGATGTTCGCGCTTGGTGGCGCGCACTTGGAGATGGGCGACCACATGCTCACGCGCGAGTATTTCCCCGCCGCTCCATTGAAAATGAGCGATGAGCTGCGCGCGGCAATGATTCGCTACTACGATTTCCTCACGGCATATCAGAATCTGCTCCGTGGCGAGACGTCGAGCGCGGCCTATTCGGCAGAGGTGTCGTCGGCCAATTACAATATATGCGCATGGCCTCCGCAAGAATATTCCATAACCACTTTTGCCAAGCGAAATGGTGAGCGTGAGATAATTCACTTCATCAATCTGCTCAATACCAACGATCTCAGCTGGCGCGACGTTAATGGAACGCGTCCGGCTCCCGAGAAGAAGACAAATGTTACTGTTACGGTAAAGTCGACACGCAAGGTGTCGAAAGTGTGGGTGGCAAGTCCCGATTCTCACGGTGGTGCCGTGGTGGAGCTGTCGTTCACTCAGAATGGCGATAATGTGACGTTCACGCTCCCGTCGCTCGAATATTGGACTATGGCCGTGCTGGAGAGTGCGCCGAAAGAGGAGTTCCTCCGCATCACAGGTGGTAGTTTTTACGATTTCGACCTATCAAAGACCGTGTGGATGATGAAGGATGAGAATGCCAATGTGTTCCGTGCCACGGTCCATATCAATGCCAATGAGGGCTTCAAGTTTGTCAATGGCCAGAGCGAGACGTGGGAATCGGGGAAAGCTCCTCTTAGCTATAATGCCGAATATCCGGATTATAATTTCAATTCCGAAATCAATACAGCCAATATCATAGCGGCCGGAGCCAATGACTACAAATTCACCGTAAAAGAGTCGGCCAACTATGACGTTGTCGTCGATCTCGACCAAATGACGATTCAAGTCGACAAGTCGGCATATCAAGACAACAATATGGACTATTATCCTATACGATATGTTGTGGGCGACCATAATGGTTGGAATCTCACCACCGCAACTCCTCTCGTGGCAAAAGACCCTGCCAAACCTTATCTGATTTCGGGCTACGTGAATTTCAAAGCAAACAATGAATTCAAATTGTCGACACGCCTCCAGAATAACTGGAACCAGCCGCAATACGTGCAGAAAGTGGGTGAGGATAAACTCCAACTTTGGGATTTCAACAAAGAAAACGATATCCATTGGACTATTCCTGCCGATGGATGCTACTTGATTGAGGTAAACACCGCCGATGGTACTATCGCTATGAAAAATCCGGCCACGATAACCATAGGCGAAAACAGGTACAAGACACTCTACACCGAGATACCTCTTAATTTCGAGGGAGTGGAGGGCATAAAGGCATATATCGCCTCGAAAGTGGAGAATATCTCCAACAACGTGAAGGTGACAATGACGCCTATCAATCAAGTGCCTGCCAATACCGCAATACTGCTGTATGGTGCTCCGGGAACCTACAATATCCCCTATAAGGATTACGTTGAGCCGCTCACGTCGCACAACTATCTCAATGGTGTGACCAAAGCCACAAAAATCGATGCCAATTGGGTGGGCTACGACAATTATATCCTCGAAGGCGGCAAGTTCAAGCCAGCCACCGGTGCTAATATTGAGGCGTGGAGCGCTTACTTGTCGGTTCCTGAGGGCTTTACCCACCATACGGAGGACGTGGGTGTAATGATAGAGGGCCGCACGGTGGAGCACTTGGTGCTTACAGGCGCAGCCTACAACGACTACGACTTAGGCCAGTCGGTGTACATGGTTAAGGATAAGGAGGCCGGCATATTCAAGGCTACTACCTACCTTGAGGCCAACAAGGAATTCAAGTTTGCCGATGGATTCGACTGGGGTTCGTGCGTTAGCTTCAACGCCGAGTATGATAAGTATGAGTTTACATCTAAGATCAATACTGCAAATTTAGTGACCGGATGCGGTGATTTGAAGTTTATCGTAGCTGAGTCGGGCAACTATGACGTCACGGTGAATATAAACACCATGCGCGTGAGTGTGAACCGGGCTGAATATCAAGCCACTCCGTTGGACCGTTATCCGGCGCTATACGTTACGGGCAAGCATAACGGCTTTGATCTCACTCGTGCCGATGCCCTGACGGTGAAAGACCCGTCGAAGCCATATATCGTATCCGGTTTGGTGAATCTCAACTCAGGCGATGACTTCAAATTCGCCACACGCACGGTTCAAGACTGGAGTCAGACCCAGTTTGTGAAAGGAGCCACCGATAACGATATCGTGCCATATACTGAGGGCAATGATAACAAGTGGATAGCTGCCGAGACAGGTCGGTACTTCATCGTAGTCGACAAATTGGCGAATAAGGTGGAGATTGCAAAGACACCGTTTGCGGTCGATGGCTTGAGCTACAACATCACCGACGAGGCTTTTGCAACTGTGGAAGTAGGCTCAAACGCATCATATAGAGGCGATATTGCAATTCCTGCCACTATCGTAAAAGCCGGATTGGCCGGTGTTGCTACTGTGAACGCTATAGGCGACGGTGCCTTCAAAGGCTGCACAGGCGTCACTTCCGTTCAAATCCCGGCCTCAATAAAGTCTATTGGCGGCAATGCGTTCTCGGGCTGGTCGGGACAGCAATATGTGATTATTCCCGAAACGGTGGCCACACTGAACGCAAGCGCCTTCGACGGCTGCAACGGCCTCTCGGTTTACTGCATGTCGGCAAGCGTGCCGGCAAATGGAGGAGCGACACCGGCTGCCGACGCCAAGATCACCATGCATGTGCCATATCACTCGGTGAATAGCTATAAGAGCAATTGGAATGGCTCGAATGTCAGCGTTGTGGCAGGCGATGCCACATCGGTTACCGCTGTGGCAAACTCCGGCTCAAGCAGATACTATGCCACATTCAGCGACCTCTACTCCGATGCCGAGCTTTCCGTTGCCAATGGTCAGAGCTTGGATGTCTACAATGCCCGTGTTGAGGGCTCGGATCTGATTCTTGAGCAGCGTGCCGACAATCGTGTCGCCCGCGGTGAGGGAGTGCTGATTATGTCGTCGACCCCGACAGTGACCGTCAATCCGCTTGCGGGCAACGGACTTACTGCCGTGAGTGAGAATGAGAACAACCTGATTGCCACACCGGTGGTAGCAACTACCGTAAGCACCGACGAAACATATAAGCTCTATCGTCTGACATTTGCCGACACGTTAAAACGGACCGGACTTGGATTCTATTGGGGCAACTCAAACGGCACCGAGATAAAGGCTCAGCCGGCAAAAAGCTATTTGAAAGTTCTGAGAACGAGCGTCAACTCCATGATAAAGGGCTTCAGCTTCGGAGGCTCGGCTATCGTTGAGGGCATTAAAGCCGACAACATGACCGGCTCGGAAGCCGACGGCGAAATCTACGACCTCAGTGGCCGTCGCGTCGAGAATCCCGCACCCGGATTCTACATCAAGGGCAACTCGAAGGTGATTATTAAATAATCGATATTAACAACAGCAAAAAACAAGCAAACAATAATATGAAAAGGAAATATATTGAGCCTTTAATGGAAGTTATGGTGATTAATTGCCAGTCGGAGCTCCTCGCGGTGAGCGGAGAGCCCACTACTAATGATCGCGATCCCGGTAACGACGAAATATACTGATAAATAAGCCGTCGGCAACAGGACCCGACAATTGATAGGGTGACTGTGTCGGATGGAGGATATTCTCCTTCCCGACACGGTCACTCGTCTTTTCGGCCCGATAGATGACGTGGCGAGGCAGAGCTTCTGCGCGAATGGCCGTGAAAAATGTAGAGTATCGAAATAAATTTGAAGTCCGTGGCTCAATTTGCACCTGAATTGTGCCCGAATTGCGTAAAATTGCTTAATTTTGCATATTGATGCCCGCATTCAAATATAGGAGGCGAAACCGGCATGATAAACGACGGAAACGATGAACAGACTATTCGAACAACTTTTTGCGCTTTTGCGGTTGGGATTGGGCAAAGAAGCCGTGTTCAGCTTTGAGCCCGATGCCGATGATTGGCGCAAATTGCACGATGAGGCGGTGCGCCAGTCGGTGAGCGGAGTCGCGTTTGCCGGTTTGGAGCGATTGGACGCTGCCCAAAAGCCGCCTAAAGGTCTGCTGATACAGTGGGCGGTGGAGGCGCAGCGGCTTAGAGCCATAAATAAAAGCTTCGATATAGAGGCGAGGCGGCTCACGCAGCTTTTCGACGGACTCGGGATGCGCTCCACCATATTGAAAGGGCAGGGCAACGCACTGTCCTATCCCGGAGAGGGCTTACGCACGCCCGGCGACATCGACATATATGCCGAAGGTGGGAAGAAGCACGTTGTGAGGCAGCTTGGCGCGTCGGGCCTTATTGGCGAGAAAGAGGAGGCGTCGTATCACCACATTCATATATTGCCCGGAGAGTCGGGCATAGTGGTAGAGGTGCATTTCCGCCCTTCGTCGGGGCTGCGCACGCCGTGGCGCAACAGTGCGCTTCAGCGTATGCTCAATGAGGAGATAGCCAAGTCGGAGATGTGTGGAAAGGGATTTCGCGTGCCGTCGGCGCGCTTCAACCTGATGATGCAGCTTGCGCACTTGCAGCGCCACTTCCTTAGCTCAGGTATCGGGCTCAGGCATGTGATAGACTTCTACTTCGTGCTTCAAAATGCCACTGACGCCGAGCTTGCCGAGGCGCGCAAGCTACTGCCACGCTTTGGAATGCGACGTTTTGCCACGGCACTGATGTGGCTAATCGGTGAGATGCTGTGCTTAGATAGGCAAAAGATGATTGCAGCTCCCGATGCCACCTTAGGCGCAAAACTCTTGGCAGGAATCGCCGGGGGCGGTAATTTCGGAAAATATCTTCCGGAAAATAGAATGGGCCTTGTGCACCGCATCGCGCTATCGGAGCTGAGGAAGATGAAGCTGCTGCCGGTGTGTCCCTCGGAGGTGGTTTGGGGCCAATTGATATATTTGTACCAAGTGATGCGAACTATTCCCAAGCGCGTGCGCCGCGGAAGGCTGTCGCTTACCGATAGAAACAAGATAAGATGATTAAAGAAGCTACAACTAATAAATTCAGGGTTGCCGGGCACGTGTTCGCAGTGACGGTGCACGACGACATACACCTAAAGAAATCGCAATATATGCCATTTGCGACCGACGGCGGCGAGCCGATTTTCCATGTCGATGTGTATCGTGGCACTGCCGAGGACTTAGCCTTGCCATTCACCGAGGAGTCTCGGAACGACAGCAACGGACAGACGATAGTGAGCGGTGTCACGCCCGATGGAGGCAAGGCGTTCACGATAGGATGGGGTGGAGTCGACGCCCTGATGGTGAGTGATGCCGACTACCGGCATACGACACTCTATGTGGGATGTCGCCATGCGTCGATGGCGGTTGATTTCTCGCTGATGCTGATTTTTGCCTTCAACACGGCAAAGCTCGGCACTCTATCCTTCCATGCATCGACGGTGGTGAGCGGCGACAAGGCTTATCTGTTTCTCGGAGTGAGCGGAACCGGAAAGAGCACGCACTCGCGGCTGTGGATGGAGAACATTGAGGGCACTTGGCTGCTCAACGACGATCATCCGGTGTTGCGAATAGGCGACGACGGCATAATAACCGCCTACGGTTCGCCGTGGAGCGGAAAGACGCCTTGCTACATTGCCGACAGCCGTCGGTTGGGGGCTTTGGTGCAGCTAAGTCAGGGACCCGAGAACCGAATCAGGCGCCTGAAGCCCGTAGAGGCTTATGTAAACATAGTAAACTCTGTGGCAAGTAAGCGATGGGAGAGCTGTATAGCCGATGGAATACACCATACGGCTGAGAGAATCATAGCAAGTGTGGGATGCTGGCATCTTGAGTGCCTTCCCGACGCTGACGCCGCACTGTTGTGCTATAAAACCGTGAAGTGAGATATGGAGAGGAAGCAGATGCCTACAATTCCGCTAATCGATGAGGTGAGGCGTATCATAGCCGGTGGGCAGAAGGTGATGCTGCCTGTGAACGGGGTGAGCATGCTGCCCTTTATCGTTGGCGGACGCGACAGCGTGGAGCTTTGCGCCGTCGGCACCGATGAATTGCGCATTGGCGATGTGCTGCTTGCTATGACCGACCGCGGGTGCTACGTAGTACACCGCTTGGTGGCGATTGATGGCGATCGGCTGACGCTTGAGGGCGACGGAAACCTGAATCTGCGAGAGGTGTGCGCTTCGGCCGACGTTGTGGCACGAGCCGAGTGGGTGTCGGACAACGGTGGACACCGCCGTAGGCTGAGGGGGCGCCGTGCGATGATGGAATGGCGCGTGTGGGCGGCTCTGCGCCCATTGCGGCGATGGTTGCTCATGGCCTACCGACTGCTGCACGGCGGCTCGGTAGGCAGATGATGGATAATTTGGTAGAATATTATTATCGATAAACAAGGAATTTATAACAGATATGAGAACTAAGAAAGGATTTGTGCTGCGCCAGGTGTGTGGCGAGAACGTGCTGATGGCTGAGGGCCTGTCGACCATCGATTTCGGCAAGTTGGTGAACTTCAACGACACTGCGGCATTCCTATGGGGCGAGGCAGTGCGTCAGGGGGATTTTACTCCGGAGTCGCTTGCTGCGGCGCTGTGCCGGGAGTATGATGTTGACGAGGCAAAAGCGCTCGTAGACGCACGCAAGATGGTGGAACAATGGGTTAAGGCGGAAATAGTGGAGCAGTGAGCTACGCACGTTGGTTTTTGGGGCAGTTGGCAGCCATCAGGACCAATGTGGTGGTGCGCATAGTGGCCGGAATCGCCCAAGTGGCTTTCGGCTTGCTGCTCGTGTGGCTCAGCCGCCGCTTTATCGACTATGCAGTGTGGCACGGAAACGTGCTGCGTGAGGTGCTGTTGCTGTTTGGCGTTCTTGCTGTGTCGATAGCCTTGCGGCAGACGGTGTTCTACCTTCGCGATGTGGCAAGCATAAGGCAACAGAACTCAATAAGGATGCGCCTCTACGACGTGCTGCTCGACCGACGGCTATATGCCACTGCCGAGAGTCTTCATTCGGGCGACATAGGGCAGCGTTTGGAGCGTGACATCGAAGCTGTGTCGGCAATAACCGCCGATGTGATGCCTCGCCTTGCCATAACGATGGTGCAGTTGCTCGGAGCATTCATGTTGCTCTACTCGATGGATGCGGTGCTGGCATGGAGTCTGTTGCTCCTTACGCCGGTGGTAGTGGCGTGTGCGAAGTATCTCTCACACAGGCTTAGGGCAATGACCCTCGATATACGTGCCGAGGAGAGCCGCATACAGATGCTCGTTCAGGAGACGGTGGAGCATGAGAGCACCATAAAGTCGCTTGAGGGGCAGCCATTGCTCGCCCGGCGCTTGGCAATTCTGCACGACAGGCTGAGTCGCCTTTTCGTGAGGCGGACGCGTTTCACCATGTTAAGCAGGCTGTTGTTGTCGGCAACGTTTGGCATAGGCTATTTCGGCGCATTCGTTTATGGCGGACTGCAATTGCGCGATGGCGTGATAACCTTTGGCGTGATGGCTGCGTTTCTGCAATTAGTCAGCCAGATTCAGAATCCCATAATGTCGGTACTCTCAATGGTGCCGCAGGTTATGCACGCTACTGCGAGTGTCGACCGCCTTCGGGAAATCGAGATGATGGAGCGTGAGCCCCGGTGCACCGACGAGGTGCCGCTCACGGCCCCTATCGGCATCAGGCTCAAGGATGTGAGCTACAGCTATCCCGACAGCCAAAGCGTGACGCTCAGCCACTACAGTCATGATTTCGGATGCGGAACGTCGACGGCGGTGATGGGCGCCACAGGCTGTGGAAAGACCACATTGCTGCGCCTTGTGCTTGGACTTGTCGAGCCGCAGGGCGGAAAAGTGGAGCTCTACGATATGGCGGGACATGTGGTGACGTCGTCGGCTATGCGCCGGCACATCACTTATATTCCGCAGGGCAACACATTGCTAAGTGGGACTGTCAGGGATAATCTGCTACTCGCAGCTCCCGATGCCACCGACGACGATTTGCGCCGTGCGTTGCACGCCGCCGTGGCCGATTTTGTGCTTGAGATGCCCGATGGGCTCGACACGGCGATAGGAGAGCGTGCCATGAGGCTCAGCGAGGGGCAGATGCAGCGCATCGCCATCGCTCGAGGACTGCTGCGAAGTGGCGGCGTTATGCTGTTTGACGAGATTAGCTCGTCGCTTGACGCGGCCACCGAGAAGGAACTCTTCACTCGTATTGCCGATTATTGCCGTGGCAAGACTGTGATTATGGTGACTCACCGCATGGAGGCTGCTCTGATTTGCGGCAGTATTCTGAAGTTATAGCGTAGACGCCGTTGTTAAATATCTAAAGCTAATGATATAATGAGCTATAATGATATAGGAAATATGACAACCGACCATGAGGCATGTGCGATGCTTGTCGACGTGCTCGTGGGGCAAGGACTTAAATATGCTGTTATATCGCCGGGATCGCGAAACGCGCCGCTCATTGTGGCGTTCTCGCGAGAGGAGCGTATAAGGAAATGGATAGTCGTGGATGAGCGAAGTGCGGCATTTGTGGCAGTTGGCATAGCGCAGCAGACGGAATCTCCGGTGGCCGTGGTGTGCACTTCGGGCAGTGCCGTGCTCAATTATGCCCCGGCCGCTTCTGAGGCGTATTATCGGCATCTTCCATTATTGTTCATATCGGCCGATCGTCAGGCGGAATGGATTGATCAGAACGACAGCCAGACGATACGGCAGTCGGGGGCCCTTGCGAATGTCGTGAAGCGCACTTTCGATATTCCTGCTGTCGTAGCCACTGATAACCGCTTGTGGTGGATTAACCGAATGGCAAATGAGGCGGCCATATTGGCGCGCCGCGTCCCGATGGGGCCTGTGCATGTGAATGTGCAGCTTGGTGAGCCTTTGTGTGGCTTGGCAGAGCGAGGCGCAGGCATGGCGCGCATTATCGACGACTGCGAGGTGCGCCGCACGCTTGGGAAGGATGCCGCAAGGCACTATGCCACTATGATAGCCCAAAGCAGGCGTGTGATGATTGTGGCCGGAATGGGTCAGGGCGACGAAAGACTTGGCGGTGCTCTTGCACGTATTGCCCGATTGCCGAACGTGGTGGTCCTTACCGAGACTATTGCCAATCTTGCCGATGAGCGTTTTATCCCGACCATCGACCGCACGATTTCGGCTATCCCCGACGCGGAGAAGCCCGATTTTGCCCCGCAGCTGTTGGTGCTGTTCGGCGGTTCGCTCGTCACGCGTATGCTGAAGCAGTTTCTCCGCTCATACCCGGCAGCCGAGCAGTGGCGCATAGGAGTGGAGAATGGCATTATCGACACCATGCAGCATTTGACCCGCAATTTCGATATGGAACCTGCCGATTTCTTTGCGGAGATTGCGGGAGAGCTTGAATCAATAGCTTACGGCGATGTCGGGAGCGATTATGCCGCCCGATGGAAGGATATTGAGGCAGTTGCGGCAGGCCGCCATGCGAAGTATGTCGACTGCGCTCCGTGGAGCGACTTGAAGGCATTCTCCGTGCTTCTGCCGCGGATTCCTGCCGCGGTGAGGCTTCATCTTTCCAATGGCACTCCGATACGCTATGCCCAACTGTTTGATTGCCCCAATATCGCATGCAGCTATTGCAACCGTGGAGTTGCCGGTATTGATGGAACGACGTCGACGGCACTTGGGGCATCGTTGGTGAGCCGTAGTGAAACTACGCTGCTTGTAACCGGCGATATGAGCCTCAGCTACGACTTGAATGGAATGTCGTCGCAATACAACTCGGAGCGGTTCAAGATTGTGGTGATGTGTAATGGCGGCGGTGGAATCTTCAGGTTTATCAACGGTCCGTCGGAGCTGCCCGAGCTTGAGCGTTACTTTGAGGTGAGCCGCGACTTGCCCGTGAGGCAGTATGCCGCTGCTTTTGGATTCGATTATTACGAGGCTTCTGACGAGAGGCAGCTTGCCGATGTGCTCGGCTCCTTTTTCGCCAACGATAAGGCCTCAATTCTCGCCATACGTACACCTGCCGAGCAAAATGCCGTCATTCTCCGCTCATATTTCGCTTCCCTTAGGGAATGAAAATCGCTTTTCAAAGGTTGTCGGGCTAAAATACAGGCAATATACTTGATGAATGCCGAGACGTAATGATTGATACTTTTTGTATTGTTTTAATGAAGTGGGAATAATTGTTGCACGATGAGATTCTAATTTTGTGGTAAAAATTAGAAGATTATGTGCGATAATAACAAAAGAGTATCACCGGGCGACAATATGTTCGTGGTCCTGACCTGTAATGGAAGGAGTGTTTTCAGCATCTATTGCAACGAATTTGGCAGCTTTGCCGAAATAGTGAGGTGTGTTTATCGCAGGGCAAATGATTGCTCCGGCCTTGCCACGTTGAGTGTGCGGAATCAGTCACAAGGATGGAGCTGCAATATTCCGCTTGTTTTTCCCACATCACACACAAATTTCCACGGATTTGTGCCGCCGCTCGCATATAGTAGGCAGGGCCATGCCACGGAATGCGTCGCACATATTGCCTCAGCCGAAAAAAGAGTGTCGCAGCAACCTCGCCAGTGTGAGCTGCCCTTTGTGTGGAATTGAAAGTTGTGTTGACTCTAAATCGAAATGCGGTATGCGTGGTTTTGAGGAAAAGTTTTCCAAAATATTTTGTAATTATCTAAATATTAAGTATCTAAATTTTTGTGTAATGTAAAAAGTTTTCCAAAACGAAAATTTATGAGAATTTTTTGTCGAAAATAGTTGCACAAAATGTAAATCTTATATAGCTTTGCAATCGCAAAAATCTATATTCAAGCCAAGCGCTTGTAGTGGGGCCTTTGCAATTATCTACCATAAATTAATAACAATTTAACCATTAGGTATATCAATGATACAAGTAGTCGTAAAGCGTGATGGTCGTGTAGTGGGCTATAACGAGGAAAAAATCAAGGCGGCAATCCGCAAAGCCATGTTCCAAACCGAGAAGGGCGAGGATGAGGCTTTGATTCAGCGCATAGCCGACAAAATAGGCGCACGAGGCAAGGAGCGCATGTCGGTTGAGGAGATTCAAGATCAGGTAGAGCTCGAGCTTATGCGTAGTCCGCGCAAGGAGGTGGCGAAGAAATACATCGCCTATCGTGACCAGCGCAGCATAGCCCGTCGAGCCAAGGTGCGTGATATTTTCCTTGAGATTATCGAGGCCAAGAACAACGACGTGACTCGTGAGAATGCCAATATGAACACCGATTCGCCGGCAGGAATGATGATGAAATTTGCCAGCGAGACCACTAAGCCTTTTGTCGACGACTATCTGCTGTCGCCCGAGGCCCGTGATGCAGTGCGTGGCAACTATCTGCATATTCACGATAAGGACTACTATCCCACAAAGAGTCTTACCTGCGTGCAGCATCCGCTCGACCGCATACTTAAGGGCGGTTTTATGGCAGGCCATGGAGAGTCGCGTCCTGCCCGTCGCATAGAGACGGCGAGTGTGATAGCCTGCATTTCACTTGAGACTGCGCAGAACGAGATGCACGGCGGCCAGGCAATTCCGGCATTCGATTTTTATCTTGCACCGTTCGTCCGCAGTTCGTTCATCGAGGAGGTGAAGAACGTGGAGGCTCTCGATGGCAATGACTATTCCGAACTTTACGACGTGCAGGTTGACGACTTCGTGAAGCGCGACCTTACCGGCCTTTCGGGCAAGGAGCGAGTGCTTCAGCACGCCATGAACCGCACGGTGAGCCGTGTGCATCAGGCAATGGAGGCGTTCATACACAATATGAACACCATTCACTCTCGTGGTGGCAACCAGGTGGTGTTCAGCTCAATAAACTATGGAACAGATACCTCGGCCGAGGGGCGCTGCATAATCCGTGAGCTGCTCACCTCCACCTACGAGGGTGTGGGCAATGGCGCAACAGCCATTTTCCCGATTCAGATTTGGAAAAAGAAGCGAGGAGTGAGCTATCTGCCCACCGACCGCAATTACGACCTATATAAATTTGCCTGCAAGGTGACGGCACGTCGGTTCTTCCCAAATTTCGTGAATCTCGACGCCACATTCAATTTCCATGAGAAGTGGACTCCCGAAGATCCTGAGCGCTACCTTTATGAGGTGGCAACGATGGGATGTCGCACGCGCGTGTTCGAGAACCGCTATGGCGAGAAGACGTCGGTGGGACGAGGCAACCTCTCTTTCTCTACCATAAATATCGTGCGCCTTGCCATAGAGTGTATGAGCTTTGTCGACAAAGAGGAGCGCATCTCGGCTTTCTTCTCAAAACTCGATGCGATGCTCGAGGTGACAGCCCGTCAGCTCAACGACCGCCTGACCTTCCAGAAGACGGCATTCGCGAAGCAGTTCCCGCTCGTTATGTCGAAATTGTGGAACGGTGCCGATACACTTAGGCCCAACGACACCATAGAGCCTGTAATCAATCAGGGCACGCTCGGAATCGGTTTCATCGGACTTGCCGAGTGCCTTATTGCCCTCACCGGCAAGCATCACGGCGAGAGTGAGGAGAGCCAGGAGCTCGGTTTGCGCATCGTCAGACACATGCGCGACAAGGCGAACGACTTCTCCGAGCGTTATCAGCATAATTTCAGCGTTCTCGCCACTCCTGCCGAGGGCCTGTCGGGTCGTTTCACCAAGAAGGACCGCAAGTCGTTCGGCGTGATACCCGGCGTCACCGACAAGGATTATTACACCAACTCCAACCATGTTCCGGTGTACTATCACTGTAGTCCGCGCCATAAGGCCCAAATAGAGGCGCCTTATCATGAACTGACACGTGGCGGGCATATCTTCTATGTGGAAATCGACGGCGACGCCACCCATAATCCCGAGGCTATTATGGACATC
>JBJEKJ010000057.1:0-9269 GCA_051878575.1 Muribaculaceae bacterium
GCATGTTTTACAGCTCATTATAAAAATGAGGCTGCGCCTATTTTGACACAGCCTCGATATTTAGTGATATATTCTAATCGGTTTTAATACTATACCTATTTCCCGATGCAGAAGCGGGAGAAGATGGTGGTGAGGATGTCGGTGGGGGTTATCTCGCCGGTGATCTCGCCGAGGTAGTGCATGCACTCGCGGATGTCTTGGCTGACGAAGTCGCCGCTTATGCCGCTTTCGAGGCCGAGGATTGAGCGCTCTATGGCTTGTCCGGCTTTGACGAGCGCCTCGTAGTGGCGGGCATTGGTCACAATGACTTGGTTGGGGTCGTTGTCGGGTATTGCTGCGGCGTCGACTATTGCTTTTTGCAGTGCTTGTAGGTTTGTTTGTTGTCGGGCGCTGATGAATATCGTTTTTGTGGGTTGTGGAAGCATTTCGGCGAGTGCCCGGCTCATGGCCGATGTGCTTTGGTGGTTCATGAGGTCGCTTTTGTTGACTACGGCGATTAGTTGCTTGTCGGTGCCTGTGCCGTGCTCAGTGGAGCATATTGCTTGTAGTATGCGGTTGGCGATTGGGCGCAGCGACTCGGGGTCGCTCTTGCCGTCGATTACCCAAAGTACGAGCTGTGCTTCGTCGAGCTTGCGGAATGTGCGCTCGATGCCCATGTTCTCTATGGTGTCGGTGGTCTCGCGTATGCCGGCGGTGTCGATGAATCGGAAGAGCGTGCCATCGATGGTTATGGTGTCTTCTATTACGTCGCGTGTGGTGCCGTGTATGTCGCTGACGAGTGCTCGGTCGTCGTGCAGCAGGTAGTTGAGGAGTGTCGATTTTCCGGCGTTGGTCTCGCCAACTATTGCCACGGGCAGTCCGTTCTTGATTACGTTGCCTACGGCGAATGAGTCGGTCAGATGGGCTATCACTTCGCGAATCTCTCCGGCGAGGTCCATGAGGTGCTTGCGGTCGGCGAATTCCACTTCTTCCTCGCTGAAGTCGAGCTCAAGCTCCATGAGCGCAACGAATTGCAGCAACCGGTCGCGCAGCGAGCTTAGTTGGCGGCTGAATGCTCCTCGCATCTGGCTCATTGCTATGCGGTGCGATGCTCTCGACGATGAGGCTATCACGTCGGCTATTGCCTCGGCTTGTGAGAGGTCGATGCGTCGGTTGTAGAATGCCCTGCGTGTGAACTCGCCTCCTGTGGCGGCGCGGCATCCGCAGCGTATGAGCAGGTTGACGAGCTCTTGCTGAATCCATTGGCTTCCGTGGCAAGAAATCTCCACCACGTCCTCGCCTGTGAATGAGTGAGGCGTGCGGAATAGTGTGAGCACCACCTCGTCGAGCAGCGAGCCGTCGGCGGGGTCGATTATGTGCCCGAGGTGGGCTGTGTGGCTCTTGGCTTGTGCCAAGTTGGCTCCTTTCCAGCATTTCTCCACTATCGGCAGGGCTTGTGGGCCGCTTATGCGCACTACGGCTATCCCACCCATTCCTGCGGGTGTCGAGATTGCGCATATAGTGCTGTCGTCGTGTGTGAGATTTCTATTCATTTCGGTAATTGATGATTATTATTGTTTGGCAGATGCCTTAATGTCAATTCCTTCGCCGCTCCCATTGCACGATGTCGCAGCGTCTTTCCACGTCGGCCTCCACCTCGTCGGGCAGTGCGGCAAAGAAGTCTATTCCCGTGGCTCGCTCCACCGAGTCGACGCTCACGGCATATTTCTCCGGCCCTCCGGGGCAACGGGTGTTCTCGTAGATGAATGCTATGGCGCGAATCGGCGTGGCTCGGTGTGCCAGCACCACTTTGAAGAATCGTCCCGGCACTGCCACTTTCGATTCTCCTATTGTGGGCATGTCAGCGCTCATAATCGGGCCTGTGGCCACTATCAGCGCACTGTCGCGTTTTGCCCAGTCGCGCACTCGTCCTTCAAGTTTGTTCCATGCGCCGGTGTTCAGGGCTTTTGCCTGGGGGCAGATATTGGTCATATAGAACGACTCGCGCATGGCTTCCTCGTCCCACTTCATGTCGCCGGCCGGAGCCATGTGCCCGCGGTCATATCCCGTGTAGCTGTAGTCCCAGGGGGTGGCGCATCCCTCCACGCGCTCGTCGGTCATGAAATTCTTGTATCGTGGCAGCGTGCCCCGAGCCTCGGTGCCCGTGAGCTCATATATCACCACGTTAGGTATGTGATATTCGGGATTAAAGTGTGCTGTGAAGCCCTTGTAGGCGCATGGCACATTCGCCGTGCCGGCGGGGAGCTCCACGCGCGTCAGTTGCTCAAGGTTGGCTGCCGATGCATCGGCGGCGTTCTGTGCGGCGGTGTAGGCCGATATGTATCTTACTATCAGATATAGAATCGCCACTACGGCCACGAGCCATGAGCCGGCTATCACTCTTGTTCGCAGCGTCTTTGCTATTTCGGCCACTCCTTTCTTGTTGCTTTTTCTTCTTGCCATGTCGCGACATATTGAAACTGTGCTGCAAAATTACAAATTTTGTGCCGCAAAAACAACTCCAAGCCCAAAGCCGCCATATGGAACGGGTCACCTACGGAATTTGCTGGGCGTTGCGGTGCCATGAGATGTGGGAAGGTGTGTGAAAAATGTTGTGGCTGCATGAATTTTGGCGCTTTTGTTGACCGTAGTTGTGACCGTAGTTGGGGTGATTGGCGCAAAAATGGCTTTTTTGCGCTTGTTTTGCATAAAAATGTTGTAAATTTGTGCGATAATCAATTTGAAACTTTTGAAGATGGCACTGGAAGTACGCGAAATAGCTCCGAAACGGAGCGAGTTGAGGAGGTTTGTGCATTTCGGCATCGATATGTACAAGGGTAGTGATTGTTTTGTCCCGCCGCTTGTGTGGGACGAGGTTAATACGCTCGATCCGAAGAATAATCCGGCTTTTGAGTTTTGCGAGAGCGCTTATTTCATGGCCTATGATGATGGCAGGCCTGTGGGCCGCGTCGCCGGAATTATCAATAGTGTGGTAAACGACAAGACGGGGAAGAAGACGCTGCGTTTTGGATGGATCGACTTTGTGGACGACCGCAAGGTGAGTACCGCGCTGATAGAGGCGGTAGAGGCGTGGGGCCGCTCGAAGGGCATGGAGGAGATTGTGGGGCCGCTTGGATTCACCGATATGGACCCCGAGGGCATGTTGGTTGAGGGATTCGACCAGGAGGGCACTATGGCCACTATCTACAATTACCCTTATTATCGCGAGCATATCGAGGCCCTCGGCTTCGAGAAGGAAGCCGACTGGGTGGAGTTTCGCATGACGGTACCTGATGGTATTCCTGAGCGCTTCCAGCGCATTAGCGATATAATAAAGCGCAAGTATGAGCTGTCGACGCCAAAATACACGAGCTCGAAAAAATTGGTGAGAGATTATGGTCAGGAGATTTTCAATGTAATCAACGAGGCTTATTCGGAGCTTTACGGCTATTCGCCGCTGACGCCGCGACAGATTAACTACTATATCAGCCTTTATCTGCCTGTGCTTCGCCTCGACAATGTGTCGCTTATTGTCGACAAGGATAAGCGGCTGATAGGAGTGGGAATTGCGATGCCGTCGATGTCGAAGGCTCTAATCAAGAGCCGTGGACGGCTGTTCCCCTTCGGATGGGTGCATCTGCTGAAGGCGCTGCGTGGGCAGAACGATGTGGTGGACCTGCTGTTGGTGGCTGTGAAGCCCGAGTATCAGAGCAAGGGTGTGAACTCGCTGCTTTTCACCGACCTTATTCCGTGCTTCATCAATAATGGATATAAGTTTGCTGAGAGCAATCCCGAGCTTGAGGTGAACCAGAAGGTGCAGTCGCAATGGGGCTATTTTGAGACACGCCAGCACAAGCGCCGACGCGCCTATCGCAAGAGCTTGGTGTAGGGCGTGCCGCGCTGATTGAGGAAACTCGCCTAACGCAAAAAAAGGTTTCGGCCTACAGGCTGAAACCTTTGAGCGGAAGACGAGGCTCAAACTCGCGACCCTCAGCTTGGAAGGCTGATGCTCTATCAACTGAGCTACTTCCGCAGTAAAAATTATATGAGTTATGAAAAAAGTGAGTGGGTGGTGATGGATTCGAACCACCGAAGTCGAAAGACAACTGAGTTACAGTCAGTCCCATTTGGCCACTCTGGTAACCACCCTTTTGCTTATTTGCGGTGCAAAGGTAAGCAAATTTATTTAAACTTCAAAGAAAAATCACACATTTTTATGGCGGCTTCGGCGGCTTCAGTGCCCTTGTTGCCTAATGAGCCGCCTGCGCGGTCGATAGCCTGTTGCTCGTTGTCGGTGGTCAGCACTCCGAAAATCACGGGTACCTCGCCGGTGGCGTTGAGGGTGGCCACGCCTTGCGTCACGCTGTCGCACACATAGTCGAAATGGGGAGTGCCGCCGCGGATTACGCATCCGAATACTATCACGGCGTCATATTTGCCCGATTTCGCCATTTTCGCTGCCGAATATGTCAGCTCCACGGTTCCGGGCACGTGGCACACGTCGATGTCGTCGGCTGGATAGCCTTCGTTGGCAAAAAGATCGAGCGCTCCCTTTAGCAGGGCCTCGGTTATATGGCTGTTCCATTCAGCCACGGCGATGCCCACTCTTATTCGGTCGAGCTTTGGGAGTGTGTGCAGCGCGGTGTCGTTTTTTCTTAGTTCGGTTGACATATAGATGCTTTTTATGAGTTATATAATGAAGTGTGAATGTGTCTAAAACAGGCTTTTCAGCACTGCCATGAAGTCAAACGGCTGTCCGGCGCCGTTTTGCAGATTGTGGATTTCGGCGATTTCGGCTTTGGCATTGAGCCGCTCGGCGAGTGGCAGCAGCGAGTCGAGCAGTTGGCGCCCGGCTGCGTGGCGGTTGATTATGTTCAGCAGGGCTTTGGCAAGGTTTAGCGAAAGCCTCAGTTCCGGCAGTCCCATTGATGCGTTCACTTTCTTGCCGTAGCGCAGGGCCTTGGTGTAGTATCGCACCGCATCACGGTAGTTGCACATCTGCAAGTGTATGTCGCCCTGCTTCTTCAGTGAGTCTACGAGGCTCGACAGTGCGGAGCTTACGCCCGATGCCAGTTTGTCCTGATACAGCTCGGTTGCAACTTGATAGTGCGCCAACAGGTTCATCAGCTTCAGCTTCGAGTGGAATATGTCGGTCGATGCCGTGAGTGCCGACACCAATGTCGCTGCAAACCGCCGGTTGTCCTTTTTGGCAAGACGGTCGAGAATTCTCTGTGCCTTTATAAGCTCCTTCTCGGCGCGTTTGTTGTCACCTATACGGTAGTGGCAGTAGGAGAGGTCGTAGAGCGCGCCCGCCACGAGTGCGAGGAAGTCCTCGCTTTTGCGGTCGTCGGTGTCGAGCAGTGCCCTCAGGGCGTCGGCGCATGCCTCGATGGCCGGGGCATACTCGTCGGCGTCGGCGTGTTTTTGCGCTATCACGATGTTGAGCCACGCGGCCTCAATCCTGTCGCCTGCACTCAGGCCTGATAGGGCTTGCCGTACCTCGCCGATGGTGGCCGAGGCGCCTGCCATTGCAAGCAACGGCTCCGGTTCGCCGTCGGTGTGGCTTCTTGCCGGGAAAATCACTTCAAGAGATATAGGCTTCATGGCTGAGATGTGTAAGTAGTATGTTGTCGGGTTCTTTGTTTCGTAGGGGCTTAGGCGTTGCAAGCAGCGTCGATGGCCGTGCCGATAATGTCGTGCCACTGTTCTTGCGAGCCTGTGGCAAGTGACTTCTTGGTGATTCCCCTTCGGCTCATCTCCTTGATTATGCATGCCGTGAACCGCGACTGCCAACCGAGCGAGTCGCCGCTATAGGCTCGCTTTGCTTTCACTGTCAGCTTGTTGCCGCGTGAGTAGGCTGTCACCGAATAGTCCTTTCCTATATAGAGGAATAGCGGGCCGTAGAATTCTATGTGGTTCTTGAACGTCTTGTCGGCGTCCTCGCCGGGGAATATGGCCTCTATGTCGTCGCCGGTGGCGATCACCACGTCGGCAATCTCGAGGTTCTCGAGAATCGCCGGCATCACTTTTGTGATGCGGCAGTTTATGCCGTGCTGGCATCCGGGCAGATACACTATGATTGCCTTGCGCTCGGCGGCGTAGGTCACCATCTCGAACAGGCGGTTGCGCACGTTGTTGTCGATGCTGTAGAACGAGCCGAAAAGCAGCACGTCGTTCTCGTCGATGCGTGGCCACACCACGTCGAAGCGGTCGTTGGGATAGCTATCATAGTTGATGCGCCTCACTTCGTTCCCATTCTCGAAAATCATTGAGATGGCCGTGGCTCCGTCGGTGTAGCGGTCGACTGATTTTGTGTTCACGCCATTGTCGGCAAGGAATTTCACGATGATGTCGCCCACGTGGTCGGTGCAGCACTCGCTCACCATCGACACTTCCTCGCCCGATTTGGCGAGTATGGCGGCGGCATTGGCTATGCGTCCGCCCACAAAGGCCCTCACCGGGCGGTTATCGGCGTCGTAGATGGTGTCGAGCACCGACTCGCCTATGGCAATTATTTTATGCATAAGTTGTAAAAAACGATAGTAGTCTGTTGGTTGGGTTGTTGGTGGAAAGTCGTCGCCGGGGCTTGCGGCTTATTTGCGGCTTTTTTGCCCTAAATAGCCGCCGTGGTGACGTTTGGCGTATTCCTGTCTTGTAAATCCCGTGGCGAGCATGGTGTTCACCACGAGCACGTCGCCGATCACCGTCATCATTGTGGTCGAGGTGGTCGGGGTGAGCCCGAGCGGGCACACCTCAGGTGCGCCGCCGGTGTATAGGCACACGTCGGCGAGCTTGGCGAGCTCGCTTTGGTCGTTGCCGGTGATTACTATGAACTTCAATTGCGGATACAGGTTGCGGGCAAGCGATACCAAGTCGATTATTTCGGTGGTTTTGCCCGAATTGGACAGCAGGAGCATCACATCGTTCGGCTGGAGCACTCCGAGGTCGCCGTGCTGAGCCTCGCTTGGGTGCAGCGTCACTGCCGGGATGCCGGTCGAGGCGAATGTGGTGGCTATGTTCATGGCTATCTGTCCGGCCTTGCCCATGCCCGACGTCACCAATTTTCCTCCGAGCTCCTTCACCTGGCGCACAATCAGCCTCACGGCGTGCTCATACTCGTCGGTGACGGGAATAGACCTCACGGCTTGGCACTCTGCCTCCAGAATCTCCTGCATTTTTTGCTTTATGTCCATAATCTTGCTTAATGTGATGTTTTCGGGCACAAAGGTATATAAAATCGCCGACATTCCGTGCCGCCGCGCCAAATAAATCGCAAAATTATGCGATTGCGGCGTGGCGGCTTTGGTGTCGGCGAGGTGGAATGTGCGCATCAAGGCGTCTTGTGGCGCGTCGGGCTGCTTCTACTGCCTCATTTCCTCGATTTGTGTGAGAATTTCCTGAGTGGTGCGGCGGAACTCGCGGTATTTGTAAAGGCCTATTGCCAGTCCCGCTATCGCTCCCACGATGCCTCCTGCTATAGTTCCGCGCACGGCGTCGCTCTCCACCATCATGGTGAGCTCATAGAAGAACCAGGTGAGCCACAGTGCCAGGAAGGGCACCGAGAACCACAGCCAGCGGCAGCCGAGGCGGCGCATGCGGGTCACGCTCTCCACCATCGTCAGCAGGTTGCCGTTGATGGCTGCCTGGCTGTTGACGCCGCGGTGGGTCCACAAGGTGAAACCTGCCGCGAATAGGCCGTAGGCGAGTGTCACAGCGCATAGCGCCCACGACATGCCGATAAGCATTCGGCACATCGCTATCGTGAATGGCAGCCATAGGAGCCCCATCATAAGGCTCATGCGGCGTTGGCGCTCGAGCTTCTGCACCTTTCCTCGCAGCACCTTGCGCACCAGTGCCTCGTTCACTATCGTCTCCTTGTCGAGCTTGGCGCGGAGCAGTTTTATCTGATCTCTCATCTCATTGAGATTCATATCGTCGGTAAATGTAGTTTCCATAAGCATTTTTTTGTTTGAAAGTGTTTCGTTTAATCGTTTGACATGCGTTTTAGCTCTTCTCTGATGCGATAAAGCCTGACGGAGACGTTTTTCGTCGAGATTCCCACGATGGCGCCAATCTCCTCGTAGCTCAGGTTGTCGAGCCACAGCAGCACTATGGCGCGGTCGAAGGGCTTCAGCCGGTGGATGCGGTCGTAGAGCCGCTGTATCTGGCGGGTGTCCTCATCGGTGTCGTCGAATAGGTCGATGTCCATAGTCAGCGGCACGGTGGCTCGGCGCCGCTTCTTCCGCTCGTCGGTGATGCATGTGTTGAAGCTCACTCGCCACACCCAGGTGCTGATGCTGCTCTCGCCCCTGAACTTCTCGAAGCCTCGCCACAGGTTGATGAGCACTTCTTGAAATAGGTCGGCGACTTCATCGGAGTCTTTGGAGAACATGTAGCACACCGTGTAGATGGTGCTCTTGTGCTCCTTTACGATTTGCGCAAATTCTGATTCTGTCTTGTCCATGTTTCTTTATCGGTTTTTACGCCCATTTGACGCAGCGGATTCACAAAAACTACACACTTCATGCGATTTTTTTCGCTAAAATCGCGATTTTGTCGCATTTTACGCCTTTGCTATTATATATATGTATATGGCTGTTGGCAAATGTACGAAAATTTGCGTACATTTGTTGCCGTTTTCACATATTCTGCGATTATGCAACCGATTTTTCTCATTGGATATATGGGCTGTGGCAAGACCACGCTCGGCAAGGCGCTCGGCAAGGTGCTGGGCAGGGAGTTTATCGACCTCGACACCTATATCGAGCGCAGGTTTCACGCCACGGTGCGCCAGATTTTCGCGCAGCGTGGCGAGGACGGCTTCCGCGACGTTGAGCGGCGCATGCTTCATGAGGTTGCCGACTTTGAGGATGTGATTGTGGCTTGTGGTGGCGGCACCCCATGCTATTTCGACAATATGGACCACATGCTGTCGAGGGGCGTAACCGTGTATCTCACCGTGCCGCCCGAGCGGATAGCGCTGAGGCTGGCCTTGCCGGGATCGAGGGCCAAGCGGCCGCTCATTGCCGGGAAGTCCGACGAGGAGCTGTTGGCGTTTGTGGTCGAGGCGCTTGCCAAGCGCGAGCCGTTCTACAGCCGGGCACAGCTCACTTTCTGCTCGGAGCGCATCGAGAATGCCGAGGAAACTATGGCCACGGCTCACATTCTTGCCGAAATTATTGCCAACCTTTGAGAAAAAATATGTTTTACAGCATAAAAATTTTGTGGTGTAAGACGCTGAGCGAGGGGGTGTTCGGGAATTTTGGTGAAAAAACTTGAAAAAAAGATTG
>JBJEKJ010000058.1:0-36103 GCA_051878575.1 Muribaculaceae bacterium
AAGAGTATTTATCGGTCTTGCCCTTGTCGGCTGTCGTGCCAAGGCACTGATTTCACTGACGTGCTTTCCCTCACGTTCGGCAATGCTCAAACAAGTTTGGCATTGCTCTCACTTAATCGGTCAAGTGCCATTCGCTCCTGATTGCAGTGTAAAATCAATCGCGCCTCGGATTATTTTCGCTGATACATGTGTTTTTTATGAGCAGATATTTTATTTCACCGAAAAATTTCGTATTTTTGCATAAAAGTAGCAACAGCCATTTTCTTCGGTGGAATTTTGCAAGCCGGTGCGTGGTGTTCTACTTTTTCATCTGCGGCATTATGTTAAAAAGGTTATTGACTATAGCAATTATTGCGATACAATGCGCTTTCGCAGCCATCGCCTTAGAATCTGAAGGGCGAATGGCGATGCAGCCCATATCGGCATCGGAGGCTACAATCGATGCCGAGTGTATCAACGTGAACGGACAGATAGTCACCATCACCAACGTCACTTCAGCCTATTGCGTCTACAACGTCTACTGCGTCACCGGGCAATCTGTAAAGGTCATTCGCCTCGGCGCAGGCGCTCATGTCTCTTTTGAGTTGCCAAAGGGATTCTATGTGGTGAAGTGCAACAACGAATGGTCTCGGAAAATAATTGTGAGGTAGCGCCCTTCGCCGCAAAGCCTCACGCCCGCTCAGAAATGTAACAACTAAAGTATTCACTTATAACCATTTGAAACTATCTCATGAAGAATCTTCTAATCAACGTATGCGCATCGGCATGTGGAATTATGTCGATAGCGGCTATACCACAGAATGTTATGGCACAACCTAAAATTTCACCTGCAATAGTAGAGTCGTTTGCAGAAATGCCCACCTACAGTGGCGAGGACCTCGAATTGACTATCGACAACAAGGGTTACCACTTCCGTCTTTGGTCGCCAATGGCCGAGGAGGTGAGGCTCAATTTCTATGTAAGCGGCACAGGTGGCAAGCCGTTTGCCCACGCTTCGCTGAGCCCTAATGCGGCTACCGGTGTGTGGAGCCTCGACACCACCGACAATATGATGGACAAATTCTACACATTCAGCGTAAAATATCGAGGAAAATGGCTCGACGAGACTCCGGGAGTATGGGCTAAGGCTGTGGGCGTCAATGGACATCGCGCCGCCATAATCGATTTTGCAAAGACAAATCCTGCCGGTTGGGAAGCCGATCACGGACCGGTGGTGAGGCATTTCACCGATGTGATTCTTTACGAGATGCACCATAGGGATTTCTCCATGCACCGCAACTCGGGAATAACCAATAAGGGCAAATTCGTGGCTATGCTTGAGAATGGCGCACTCTCTCTCAACGGCGAGCGCACCGGCATCGACCATCTGAAGGAATTGGGCATCACTCATGTGCATATACTCCCGTCGTTCGACTACAACAGCGTCGACGAGAGCCAACTGCCGTCAAACCAATATAACTGGGGATATGACCCTATCAACTACAATGTGCCCGACGGATCCTACTCCACCAATCCGGCTTGTCCTTACACCCGAATCCGTGAGATGAAGATGATGGTACAGGCTCTGCACAAGGCGGGAATAGGCGTGGTGATGGACGTGGTGTACAACCACACAGGAATTACGGCGGGCTCCAACTTCGAGCTTACGGCTCCGGGATACTACTATCGTCAACGTCCCGACGGAACCTACTCCGACGCATCGGCTTGTGGCAACGAGACGGCAAGCGACCGCCAACAAATGCGTAACTTTATCATCAACTCGGTGAAATACTGGACACGCGAGTATCACATCGACGGGTTCCGCTTCGACCTTATGGCGATACACGATATCGAGACAATGACCGAGGTTGCCGCCGCCATAAAGACTATCAACCCTTCGGCGTTCGTATATGGCGAGGGATGGACGGCCGACGAATCTCCGCTGCCTGTCGAGAAGCGTGCCCTGAAGGTGAATGTGTCAAAGATGAAGGATATTGCAGTGTTTAGCGACGACATTCGCGATGCCGTGAAGGGTCACTACTCCAATGCTGCCGACCGTGGCTTCGCAAGCGGCAAGCCCGGCAATGAGGAGACGGTGAAAATAGGAATCGTGGCTTCCACAGCCCACCCGCAGGTTGACTACTCGAAAGGCAACAACGCCACTGAGGCCTACGCCACGTCGCCTGAGCAAATTGTGAACTATGTGTCGTGCCACGACGATCTATGCCTGACCGACAAACTCGCAAAATCCATGGATAATTCCACCGAGGCTGAGCGCCTTGCAGTAGCGAAGTTGGCTCAGACAATCGTATTCACCTCGCAAGGCACACCGTTCATGTTCTGCGGCGAGGAGGTATTCCGCAACAAGAAAGGCGTTCACAATAGTTTCAAGTCGCCCGACGACATCAATGCCATCGACTGGAACCAAAAAAAGACTTATCGCGACCAGTTTGACTACTACCGCAGTCTCATCGCTCTGCGTAAGGCTCATCCGGCATTCCGCATGACCTCGGCCGAGGATATAGCCAAAAATATAAAATTCGACAAATCGGCCACAACTAATCTTATCTCCTACTCCATCCTCAACAATGCCAACGGCGACAGTTGGAAGGAGATTAAATTGGTGTTCAATGGCAATGCCTCTGCACAAACCGTGAAAGTGAACAAGGTGAGAAAAGGCTCGTGGAAAGTGATTGCCCGCGACGGCAAGCTCAATCCCGAGGGTATCGGAGAATTCGCCGGTGGTGAAATCACCCTTGCCCCCTACTCTGCCCTAATCCTCGCCACTGAGAAATAGCATCAGCTACTCCACATTACTAACGTCAACCCCGGAAGGCAAACAACTTCCGGGGTTGCCATTTTATAGCCGTCATCCTTAGTCCCGCACCGCAGCTATCACCGTCCATAGCTGATTGCGCTCGGATTGAGGGGAAAAAGACCCGACCGCCAAGTAATCAGCAGCCGAGCCTTATATCTTTGCTCCCGTCAACTTTAATCGGCCGGCAACAATAATTTGTATTTTAACACTTACATTCTGTTTTCCCATATCATAAGTTTGTACATTACATTGGGATTTAGTAAATTTGCAAAAGATTAAACCTATTGTTGATAATGAAGAAACATGCTATAAAGGCGGACGCAACCATGATTAAAAATGTTACAAATAGGATAAAAACCGAACATAAAAAGTACAAACAATGCAAAACGATGTCCATCATTATAGAGCAATTCTGTAAGGACGGGAGGTTGCAGTGTCATCTAAAATCTAAAGCGTCAAAGATCAGATTGGACGATATGGTCCATAATATAATATCAGGCATCTTTGCCCCTTTGCCATTGTGTTGTGTTCCAAGAATATAGACATCACCTGAGAGCCACATATATTCGTCCCTTTGCATTGTTCATCCTATCAATTTTTTTTGCGATTTGCAGATATGCATAGCCACATATCAATAGATTTCAATCTGATAGTTACATAGTAAAATGTTAATAGTTCACAACTTTTAATTTGTATATAAATTATAAATATGAAGATATTACTTATTGATGTTTACAATTATCACAAAGGTGGAGCAGAGACAGTTTGTTTCAACACAGGCAGAGCATTAGTAGATAGAGGGCATAACGTCATTTATTTTACTCTAAAATGGAAAGAAAATAATCCTTCACCTTACAATAAATATTTTCCGGAATCAAAAGAGACAAGGAAAGGGCCATTTAAACAAGTCAAGAATGGCGTCAACTACTTTTATCATTTTGAGGCAGCAAAAAAAATTGAAAAATTGATAGTGGACGAAAAACCCGATCTAGCTCACATTCACCTCTTGTGGGGACAGATAACTCCATCAATTTTTCCTGTTCTAAAAAAATACAATATTCCTATTGTCTTTACCGTGCACGATTACAGAATCGTATGTCCCGCTTATACGTTTCGTGACGGCAGCGGAAGAATCTGTGAAGATTGTATGGGAAAACTATTCTATAAATGTTTTACTCACACATGCTGCAAAGGCAGTAAAATATTAAGTATCATAATGATGGCTGAGCAATATTTCCGCAATAGATTCTTTAATCCCGCAAAATATATTGCAGGCTTTATATATGTAAGCAACTTTGCAAGAGATATCCATGAGAAATATATGCCGGAAATAAAAGAGATTCCCCATATTACGCTCTATAATTTTGCAGAGTCAATTGTATCTAAACCTAAATGTTGTCCAAAAGACAAATATTTTTTGTTTTTCGGGCGATTATCCTACGAAAAAGGTGTTATAACTCTACTTAAGGCAGTTAAAGATATCCCCGGCTGCAAATTAAAAATAGTAGGAACAGGGCCAAAGGAAAATGAGCTTAAAGAATTTACTATGACTTATAAAATGAACAATGTAGAGTTTTTGGGTTATAAAAAGGGGACTGAATTAACCGAATTGGTATCTAATGCATATTGCGTTGTTATACCATCAGAATGGTATGAAAACAATCCCATGACTATTATTGAATCATATTCTGTAGGAACTCCTGTAATAGGAGCCAAAATAGGGGGCATTCCTGAAATCATAATTAATGGTCAGACCGGCTTTCTGTTTGAAAGTGGCAATTTTGATGATTTGAAGAATAAAATTCAAATCGCAATGAAATTGTCTCAGGATGAATACAAAGCACTAAGTGAGGGAGCCATTAAATTTGCCCGTGATTATTTGAGCATAAATAGATATATGCCAAAGTTGATTTCATTCTACGAACAATTTATAAAATAATGAGAATTGTTGTCACAGGTATTCGTGGCATACCGAATATCAGGGGTAGAGTGTAGCCGCAATGCGAAGATCTGTTTCCTTGAAGATGTTTCCTATTGAAGATGCTTCCTCGCATCTCGGCAAAATCATTCAAGTAAACTTGTTGCTTTTGTGCTCGATTTGCACTATCTTTGCATAATAAACAAAAAACATAATACATATAATAATGAACCAAAAAATCATTCTTACCGGCGACCGTCCAACCGGACGTCTGCACATAGGACACTATGTGGGATCGCTTCGCCGCCGTGTGGAACTTCAGAACTCCGGAGAATACGACAAGATATTCATAATGATTGCCGACGCGCAGGCTCTTACCGACAACGCCGACAATCCCGAAAAAATACGCCAAAACGTGATTGAGGTGGCTCTCGACTACCTTGCCTGCGGCTTGGACCCTGAAAAGTCGACCATCTTCATACAATCGGCCGTGCCCGAACTCACCGAATTGGCTTTCTACTACATGAACCTTGTGACGGTGTCGCGCCTGCAACGCAACCCGACGGTGAAAACCGAGATTCAGATGCGCAACTTCGAGACTTCGATTCCGGTGGGATTCTTCACTTATCCCATCAGTCAGGCATCAGATATCACGGCGTTCAAAGCCACCACGGTGCCTGTGGGCGAGGACCAAAAGCCGATGCTCGAGCAAACTATGGAAATAGTGCGCCGATTCAACTACATCTACGGCGACACTCTCGTGGAGCCTCAAATCCTGCTCCCCGACAACGCCGCATGCCTGCGCCTGCCGGGAACCGACGGAAAGGCTAAAATGAGCAAGTCGCTCGGCAACTGCATATACCTCAGCGACAGTGCCGACGAGGTGAAGAAAAAAATCCGCTCAATGTACACCGACCCCGACCATCTGCGCGTTCAGGACCCCGGAAAGGTGGAGGGTAACACTGTGTTCACCTATCTTGACGCTTTCTGCACGCAGGACCATGTGGACAGATTCTTGCCCGACTATGACTCGCTCGAGGCTCTCAAAGAGCACTACCGCCGCGGCGGACTTGGCGACGTGAAGTGCAAGACATTCCTCAACGCCGTGATGGAAGACGTGCTGGCTCCGATTCGCGCCCGCCGCAAAGAATATGAGAAGGACATTCCCGCCGTCTACGACATGCTTCGGAAAGGCTGTGAGGTAGCTCGCGCACAAGCGGCCATCACCCTATCCGACGTGCGCAAGGCAATGAAAATAAATTATTTCGACGACGCCGAGCTAATCGCCGAGCAGGCAAAGCGATTTGCAGAGCATAGCAATGATTGAATCGGAATAGCGACAATAGCAACTAAAATTAACATTATAATACCCAAATAAATTATGGCAGCAATTCCCGAATTTAAGTATCAGGCTCCATTTCCATTAGGTCCCGACGATACTGAATATTATCTGCTTACGAAAGACTATGTGTCGGTAAGCGAGTTTGAAGGCAAGCCTATCCTGAAAATTGAGAAAGAGGGCTTGACAAGAATGGCAAATCAGGCATTCCGCGACGTATCGTTCATGCTCCGCCGCTCGCACAACGAGCAGGTTGCAAAAATACTCAGCGACCCTGAGGCAAGCGAGAACGACAAGTATGTAGCGCTCACATTCTTGCGCAATGCCGAAGTCGCATGCAAGGGCAAGCTCCCTTTGTGTCAGGACACCGGCACGGCAATCATCCACGGTGAGAAAGGACAGCAAGTGTGGACCGGATACTGCGACGAGGAGGCTCTCTCGCGCGGCGTATTCGACACCTACACTCAGGAGAATCTGCGCTACTCACAGAATGCGCCGCTCAACATGTACGACGAGGTGAACACCAAGTGCAACCTTCCGGCACAAATCGACATCGAGGCTACCGAGGGTATGGAATACAAATTCCTGTGCGTGACCAAAGGCGGCGGCTCAGCCAATAAGACATACCTCTACCAAGAGACCAAGGCACTGCTGAATCCGGCTACTTTGGTGCCTTTCCTCGTGGAGAAAATGAAGACTCTCGGCACTGCTGCATGTCCTCCCTATCACATCGCTTTCGTGATTGGCGGCACATCGGCCGAGAAGAACCTGCTCACCGTGAAATTGGCCTCAACACACTACTACGACAACCTGCCTACTACCGGCAATGAGGGCGGACGCGCATTCCGCGACGTCGAGCTTGAGAAGAAAGTGCTTGAGGAGGCTCACAAAATTGGACTTGGTGCTCAATTTGGCGGCAAATATCTCGCACACGACGTGCGTATCGTTCGTCTGCCACGCCACGGGGCCTCGTGCCCGGTAGGAATGGGCGTGAGCTGCTCTGCCGACCGCAATATCAAGTGTAAAATCAATAAGGATGGTATCTGGATTGAGAAGCTCGACGACAACCCGACAGAGCTGATCCCCGAGGAACTGCGCAACGCAGGCGAGGGCAACGCCGTGAAAATCGACCTCAACCAGCCTATGAGCGAGATTCTGAAGGAACTCGACAAATATCCGGTATCGACACGCCTGTCGCTCAACGGAACAATCATCGTGGGCCGCGACATTGCTCACGCCAAGCTGAAAGAGCGCCTCGACAACGGAGAGGAGCTGCCTGAATATATCAAGAATCACCCGATTTACTACGCAGGTCCGGCCAAGACTCCTGCCGGAATGGCTTGCGGCTCGATGGGACCGACTACAGCCGGACGCATGGACCCCTACGTCGATCTTTTCCAAAGCCACGGCGGAAGCATGGTGATGCTCGCAAAGGGCAACCGCAGTCAGGCTGTAACCGACGCTTGCAAGAAGCACGGCGGCTTCTACCTCGGCAGCATCGGCGGCCCGGCAGCCATCCTTGCACAGAACAATATCAAGAGCATCGAGTGTGTGGAGTATCCCGAACTCGGCATGGAGGCCATTTGGAAAATCGAGGTTGAGAACTTCCCGGCATTTATCCTCGTCGATAATAAGGGCAACGACTTCTTCACGCAAATCAAGCAAAAGAGCTGCAACTGCAAGTAATCGCAACGATTGACTTGCGCGCATAGCAATAATCTCATGCACTGCGACAACAAATCATCGGTTGTCGCAGTGTTTTTTACACGTTTTTTATTGCCGAAAAAGGCATTTTTTCTGACGGAAAGCGGCATTTTAGCCACTTAGATGGTTATATAACGTTAAAAATATGCTTTTCGGCGATATTTCAGGCTCCAGATACTTGACAATTCGAAAAATATGCGTACCTTTGCAGTCGAAATACCGCGGGATGGAGCAGTGGTAGCTCGTTGGGCTCATAACCCAAAGGTCGTCAGTTCGAGTCTGGCTCCCGCTACTAAAAAAGAGGTTGCGAATTTCGCAGCCTCTTTTCGTTTACCGGTCATTTCAATAGTCCCCCTGTCAAGGTGGGGGGACTATGTAGGTTCAAGTGCCCGGTTGGGGGCACAATCAGAAGTTCAGCTCAATCACCTTGTCGATGTCGGTAGGCACCGCATCAAGACACAGAATCACACCACCATCGCACTTTTGCACCTTTACCGCCTGCTTTGTGACATAATCAAATGCACGCTTCACCTTCTTGTCGCCAAGCGGCAAAAACAAGGCCTTGTCCTGAAGATTCATGATATGCACAAACAGTCGGTTGTCCTTTTGCGTAGTCACTCCCCAACTGTGAGGAGCCACACATCCGCCACGAGTGCCGTAGATGGTCTCACCATACACGCTCATCCACTCACCTACTTCTTTCAGGCGCTGCAAGGCAAGTGCAGGCAGCTCTCCATTGGGTTGCGGACCGATGTTCATCAACAGATTGGCATTCTTGCCGGCAGCATTCACCGCATAGCGTATAAGTGTCTTAGCCGACTTGTAGTTTTGGTCGGTAATCTTGTATCCCCACATTCCATTCATCGTCTCACACGTCTCCAGCGGCAGCTGACTGATGTCCTGACCCGAAAGTCCGGCAGTATTCTCGCCCGGAAGGTCACGCTCGAAAATCTGTATATCCTCGCCCTCGAAAGGAGTGATGTGATGGTTGTTGCCTACGAGACATGCCGGTTGCAGACGATGAATCAGCTCATACTGCCCGGGCAACTCCCAGTCGAAATCGGGATTTTGGTCCTGATCCCACCATCCATCAAACCATATTGCCCCAATCTCGCCATAGTTGGTGAGAAGCTCAGTCAACTGATTGTTCATGAACCTGTAGTAGCTTTTCCAGTCGCCTTTCGGATTGGGACGCCCGGTTCCCCTACCCGTGCGGCCCCACGGCGTGTCCTCGCGATACCAGTCGACATGTGAGTAATAGAGATGTAGGCGTATTCCTTGCTTGTGGCACTCGTCAGCGAGCTCCTTAAGTATGTCGCGCTTGAATGGTGTTGCATCCACGATATTATAATCGGTGTATTTCGACTTGAACATTGAGAAGCCCTCATGGTGACGCGAGGTGAAGCAAATATATTTCGCTCCCGACGCCTTGATAGCCGACACCCACTCGGCGGCATTGAACTTCGACGGGTAGAATCCGCCCGCCAATTTCTCATACTCCTTGTAGTCGATATTCTTGTTGGTCATAGTCCACTCGCCGGTAGCGAGCATACTGTAAAGTCCCCAATGAATGAAAATTCCAAACTTCGCATCCTGAAACTCCTTTCTCGACTCAAGATTCTCCTTAGTTGGCTGATAATGCCGCTCAGCCGACGGCTTCGCTCCAACCGGCACCACCGATTGAGAGAATGCACCAAATGGCGCGCATAGCGCCAAAAGTGCCACACAACATAAATTCTTCATATCTTTATAAATTAAACTCATTCCACATACTCATATCCGAGAGAGCGAATCATGTCGACAACGTCGGCCGGATTGAAATCTCCCTCAACGTAGGCGATACCGCTTGCAAGGTCCACTCTCACAGATATCACACCGGGCACTTTGGCCAGATTCGTCTCCACATTGGCCTTACAATGATTGCACATCATTCCCTTAACCTTAAATTCCTTTTTCATCATATCGTTTTTATTATGGTTTTTCTTATTTCTTAATGAGTCGATTCTCAATCTCACAAAACTCCATGCGAGCATTGACACGAAAGCTACTGAACATATCACACTGAACACTCCCGCACCTTCTTCGCATGCGCCACAAACATCGCAAGATGCGCAATCGCCCACAGGAGCAAGGTGAGCCGTGAACCACTCCAAAGGCAGCATATAGTCGATTATAAGTCCGAAGCCTATCGCCCCCGCCACTATCGACAGAAGGTAGAGCAACAGCGACCTACGACCGAACACCCTGCCAATCACGACGATAGACATCACATTGGTAGCCGGTCCGGCCATGAGAAGCACCAATGCAGCCCCCGGCGACATACCTTTCAGCATAAGCGAAAGTGCCACGGGAATCGACCCGGTGGCGCATATATACATAGGTGCGGCAATGCAAAGCACAATGAGCATATTCAGCAGCGGACGATCGGCGAATTGCGCGAAAAACCCTTCAGGCACCACTACAGTTATAAGAGCCGCAAGAAGAAGGCCTACGACAAGCCATCTCCCCACATCCTGCATAATATGCACAAACCCGTATTCAAGAGCATCAAGCAACTTGCCGGCAAAGCTCATCTCCGTCGCCGACTCACAATCATCACCGCATCCGCAGCTATCACCTTCGCAGCAATCATCATCGTCGGTCACAGCGGCTTTCCTCTCGTCGCCGAATGCACCCACTATCTTTCCTCCAAATATCGCAGTGACAAACGCTATCAGCGGACGAGCTATGGCAAATGGCAATCCAAGCAGTGAGTATGTTGCGGCTATACTGTCGATTCCGGTCTGCGGAGTAGCTATCAGGAACGATGTGGATGCGGCCTGAGAGGCTCCATTCTTCCTGAGCGACACCGTGGTGGGAATAACTCCACAGGAACAGAGCGGCAACGGTATGCCTATAAGTGCCGCCTTGATTGCCGCGCCAAAGCCATTGCCCGACAGATGACGGGCATAGGTGCGTTGCGGCACGAATGAGTGAAGCAATCCGGCCACAAAAAAGCCAAGCAGCAGATAAGGCGACATCTCATTGAGCAAATCAACCAGTGTAGTAAAATATTCAACCATAGCTAACTTATAATTATTTTTCGGGAGAACTTTCCGCCTCACGCAGTGATTATATTCGATAGCTTATGCTCCAACTCGGTATTCGACAACTTCAAGTGTATGTTGCCTTTATGCGCGAGCGAGATACTTCCCGTCTCCTCCGATACCACAACGGCTATGGCATCGGTGGCTTGGGCAATACCGAGAGCCGAGCGATGACGCAGCCCGAGGTGTCGGGGAAGATTGGTATCGTGCGACACCGGCAGGATACATCCCGCCGACATAATTCGCGTGCCTGCAATTATCATGGCTCCATCATGCAGCGGACTATTCTTGAAAAAGATATTCTCAATGAGACGTGTATTGATTTTGGCGTCGATAACGTCGCCTGTGCGCTCGTAATCGTCGAGCAACATATTCTGCTGAATCACTATGAGCGCTCCCGTCTTCGACTTAGCCATATTCATACAGGCATATACCACCGGAAGAATCCATTTCTTGTCTTCATCGTCCTTATCATGGCGATGGAATATACGCCTTATGAACCGCCATCGCTTATGCGAGCCAAGCTCCACGAGGAAGCGCTTTATCTGGTCCTGAAAGATTATCACCAATATCAGCAAGCCGATATTCATGAACTTGTCCATAATCGTACCCATGAGCCGCATTCCCAATATCTCCGAGATTACCACCCATGCCACGATAAACGCCAGCACGCCGACGAAAATATTCAGCGTGCCCGACTCTTTCATCGTGCGATACACATAGAACAGCAGCGTCGCAACGAGAAATATATCTATAGCATCCTTAATTCCAAATTCCATATCCTTCTATTATCTGTATTCTTTTTTCTTGAACGAGCTCACTCAGGCACATCGCACATTGCCACTATTCTCACAGCCTCCACGGCTGCCTTCACGTCGTGAACGCGAAGTATGTGTGCTCCCTGCATGAGCGCAAGTGTATTGAGCACGGTGGTGCCATTAAGAGCCTCCTCAGGCGAGGTGCCGAGCAGTTTGTAAATCATCGACTTGCGAGAAATGCCCACAAGCACGGGATAATCCATCTCCACAAACTCATGGAGATTATGCATCATCTCGTAATTCTGCTCCACAGTCTTGCTGAAGCCAAATCCCGGGTCGATTATAATGTCGCAAACTCCGAGCCGTCGCAGGCGATCGGCCTTGCGGGCCAGGTCGAGAATCACATCGGCGGTGACGTCGGCATAATCGGTGAGTGTGTTCATAGTGGCGGGCGTTCCGCGCATGTGCATCAATATATACGGCACATGGAGATCGGCCACCGTGGCAAACATCGCATCGTCCATATCGCCACCCGAGATATCATTGATAATATGAGCGCCACACTCCTCTACGCACCGGCGTGCCACATCGGCTCTAAACGTGTCGACCGACACCACCATGCCGGGAGCCTCCTCGGCTATTATCCTCAATCCCGTGCGCAATCTGCCGAACTCCTCGTCGGGCGAAATATCATCGGCGCCCGGACGCGACGAATAGCCTCCCACATCAATCATATCAGCTTCCTCATCGACAATCTGCCTTACCCGGCGCCTTATCACCTCCTCATCGACACCGCAGCGGCTGCCGCTGTAGAATGAGTCGGGAGTTACATTGAGTATTCCCATCACCTGAGGCCGACTAAGCTCGACAAGCCTTCCGCCAATGTTTATGCTATATTTTCTGAAATCAACCATTGCTAAAAAGACATTATTCTCCCACTTGCGGCTATATGCCGCAAAGCGCTATGCGAAGATAACACTAAAACGCCATCTTAGCAAATACACTCCACTATATTTTTATTAAAAAATAAAATAGGTGCTCAGAATCTCAAAAGTCCGAGTCCGTAAAGGAAAATCAGCGTGATGCAGATAGGGGCCACATAGCGTATGCAGAAGTAAATGGGATGCTTAAGCGTGATGCGGCGCGTGCCATAGTCGGTGAGCTGCTCATCCACCACCTTGCGGTCGACAATCCATCCCACAAAGACGGCAAGCATCACGCCTCCTATTGGCAGTAGCACATTCGACGACACATAGTCGAAAAGCTCGAATAGCGTCATGCCAAAAAGGCGGAAATCACTCAATACGCCAAACGACAGAGCGCACAGCATGCCAAACACCAACGCTATGAGCGTATTGGCTAAGGTGGCATTGTTACGGCTCATCTTGCGCACCTCAACAAAATAGGCTATAGAAATCTCGCTCATGGATATTGTAGAGGTGATAGAGGCAAAGAAGAGTAGCAGGAAAAATGCCACCGCCCAGAAGTATCCGCCGGGCATCTGCTGGAATATGCCCGGCAGAATCTCAAACACGAGTTTTGGCCCGGCGGCAGGCTCAAGCCCGAACGAGAACACAGCCGGGAAAATTATGATTCCCGACAGAATGGCCACCACTGTGTCGAGCACAGCCACTATCGTTGCACTACGCACGATTGGCGTCTTGTCGGAGAAATAGGACGCGTATGTGAGCAGGCATGTCAGGCCGAGACTCAGAGAGAAGAATGCCTGTCCGAGCGCGCCAAGCACCACTTTGGGTGTCAGCTTTGAGAAATCGGGATTGAAAAGGAAGCTGAGTCCTGCCGATGAGTTGGGCAGCAGCACTGAATTGACGCAGAACACAATCAGTATCAAAAAAAGTATTGGCATCATGATGTTCGACAGCCGCTCAATTCCCTTCTCGATGCCTCGACGAAGCACAAGGAAGTTGATAAGTAGGAACAGCATGGTCCATAACACCGACCGATAAGGATTGGCGGTGAAAGCGCCGAACATCTCAGAGTATTCCTGCGCGGTGTGGCCGCTAAGGCCGCCTGATATCGACTGGAAAAGATACTCTACTATCCATCCGGCCACTACCGAATAGAAACTGAGTATCATGAGCGACGCCAAGATACCGACATACGATACCCAATGGAACTTGCTGCCGGGTTTGAGCATTTGCAGCGCCGAAAGGGCGTTACGGTGAGTCGACCGTCCGATCACAAACTCGGCTATCATCACCGGTATACCGAGAAGCATCACACACACGATGTAGAGCACGAGGAATGCTCCGCCTCCATGCTCGCCTGCCTCATAAGGGAAACGCCATATATTTCCAAGCCCCACAGCCGAACCCACCGTTGCGGCTATCACACCCATGCGTGTTGCGAATTGCGCTCTTTTGCCCATAATTCTTTTTCTCCTTTGTTTATTTCATCTTAATGAGTCAAAACGCCGCAATAGTGTCTCTCATATTGTCATGCGGCTGTTTTTTTGCTGTCCGTTTAATCTTTTTCCCGCCTTTTCTTGCCTGAGTGGTATCTACATCGGCTTTCCTCACCTCCTCACGAAACCGCTCAAGTGCCACCGAGTCGCCAACGGCCGACGTATCGGCAGTTGTGAGCGATATTCTCACGCCGACAATAGCGAGCAATACCACTATGAGCACACACATGGCAATACGCTGTCTTCCGGTCATCGAAAATAGGCCCTTCTTGTTCATAAATCAAGCAAATGAACGAATTGTGATACTAAGATTGCTATAATCAATACCGGACACACATATTTAACCAAAAACTGCACAAACGGCGCAGCCCACGATTTGAAGGAGCAATAGTTGGTGAGCTCGTCGCGTATGAAGTCGCGGTGGAGCACCCATCCCACATAGAAGCAGATGCCTATCGCACTCAATGGCAGCAGTAAATTGGTAGTCATCGAGTCGAGGAAGTCGAATACCGACATTCCGGCAATTTGCAGCCACGACACCGCCCCAAGCGACAAAGAGCAGATAGCGCTCGTCAGGAATAGAGGCAACAGGATTATCAGGCACGACACCGTGCGCGACAACCTGAAGCGGTCGCGCAAGAATGCTATCGACACCTCGGCTATCGACACTGTGGATGTGATCGTAGCCACGAAAAGCAGGAAGAAGAACAGTATGGCCCATATCTGCGAGCCCGCCATCTGCGTGAACACACCTGGCAGTGTCACGAACACGAGGGTGGTTCCCGACAGCCCTCCCGGAGTTCCGGCCATACCGAAACTTGTCACGGCCGGGAAAATAATAAGCCCCATCAGCACTGCCACTAAGAAGTCGCAAACCGACACCGTGACGGCGGTGCGTGTCATCATCGTGTCCGACGGGAAATAGGATGCGTAGGTCACCAATATGCCCATGCCAAGACTCAGCGAGAAAAATGCCTGGCCAAGAGCGCTTATCACCACATCGCTCGTGACTTTAGAGAAATCGGGCTTCAGGAAAAACTCCACTCCCTCCGAGGCATTTGGCAGCGACAAGGAGATGCCGCAGAATATCAGCATAAGCAAAAAGAGAATGGGCATCAGCACATTCGACAACTTCTCTATACCCTTTCTGACACCTCGCAGCAGGATGAATAGATTCAGCAGTATCATGACGTAGGTCCACAGCACCGGGCGGCCCGCCGAGGATATGAAGTCGTTCATATTAGCGGTGAACACTGCACTATTGGCTACCGTATCGGCATTGAAGTCGATGCCGTCGAACAGCGAGCCGGTGACCGACTGGAAAAGATACTCCATCGACCATCCGGCCACAACCATATAGAACGGGAGTATCAGATACGACGCAATAAGCCCGAACACGCCGAGAATCCACCACTTCTTTCCGGGAGTGAGATTCTTGATCACTCCCACGGCATCCGACCGTCCCGCCCTGCCTAATGAGAACTCGGCAAGCATCACCGGAATGCCAAGCAGAAGCACGCATACAAGATATACCACGAGGAATGCCGAGCCTCCGCTGCTCTGCACCACACTTGGAAAGCGCCATATATTTCCTAACCCGACAGCCGAACCGACCGTAGCCGCAATCACTCCTATTTTTGAGGCAAAACCCGCATCGCTATGTTTCATTTTTTCACTTTTTATTCGATTTTTGAAGCCAATCATTCACGATTCGACCAATTTTCCTGCAAAATTACAACAAATCTGTGGAATATGCTAAAAGATAGATAATATTTTGATTCTTACAATTTATTTATTACTTTTGTAAGTTGGAATATAATTAATTAATTGATAATTTATCACAGTCAATATTGACCTATTATGAGACGTTTTCTGAGAAATCTGCCGGTGGGAGTGGCTTCGGGCATAGTGACCCTTTTGGTTATCTACTTTTCTTTAAGCGCCCATCCCATTGGCGCCGACCAATTGATTATATTCGAAGGTGCCGATAAAATTTTGCACTTCATAATGTATTTTGGCCTTTCAGCTGTTTATTATTTAGATTACGCCAAGTTCCGGCTGCCTCATCACACAAGACTGAATGCCGAGGCGGGAGTGACTACGGCGGCAATCGTGTTAGGCGGGCTGATGGAAATAGCTCAAGGATTCACCGGCAAACGACAGATGGACTTCCTCGATTTCCTCGCCAACACTGCGGGTGCAATAGCTGCATTTTTATTCATCAAATATTATTTTATGAATATTTTCCGCAGCTACTTCCTGCACAAAAGGCATCACCACCGCCATCACTCGACCCACAGTACGGCGAATGAGAAAACTGAATAGGAAAATATTACGCACATCTCTGAAGGTTACAGCCTGGCTCACGCTTTGCGCCATGCTTTCGCCATTGTTGCTCTACCTTCCGTTTGTTCAGGGAATAATCAAGGATATTGCCGTGAAGAAGGTGTCGGAGTCAACCGGCTTAGAGGTGACGCTCGACAGGATACTGCTCAAATTCCCATTATGCGTGAGCATAGACAACCTTATATTAAAGGAAACACCGGCCGACACCATGCTCGCCGCCGGTAACCTATCGGTCGATGTGAAGCCGCTTGAGCTGCTCAAGGGAAAAATCGCAGTGGATAATGCCAAGCTAACATCAGGAAAATATAAACTATTATCCGACGACAATACCATTGACTTGTCGGTCGACGTCGACCGATGCGAGTTGGGTGTCACCGGAATCGACTTGTCGGAAAACTCGGTGACGGCCTCCACTGCGACCCTCAGTGGCGGCAGGGTGACGCTCAACATAATTAGCGACAACTCGGCCGACACAACCTCTACTGCCGACTCATCGCCGTGGCTTATAAAGGCCAAGCGCATCAGGCTTGAGAACGTGGCCTACGGAATGACAATGACGCCGCTTATCGACAGGCTCAACGCACACGTGAGAAGCGCCGAGCTTACCGACGGTATCGTCGACACCGGCCGTCGCATTGTCGACGTGCGCAGTCTTTCCATCGACGGCGCCGACTGCAAATACCTTTTCCCGACATCGATACCTGCCGACACATTGCCGGTCGACAGCGCTTCGGCAGGCCCGTCACAACTGTGGACCATCAAAGGCGGCCGACTCAGTCTGACCGACTCACATGCGGTGTATGCCGTGAGCGGCCACACTCCGGCCGAGGGATTCGATATGGACTATATCGAGGCCTCGGCAATAAATATCGCCGTCGACAACTTCTTCAACCGTGGCTCTGCCATCATCGTGCCGATAAAGAGAATAAGCGCCACCGAGCGTTGCGGACTGTGCGTCACCGATCTGACCGGCACTTTTGCAATGGACAGCACAGGTATAAAAATGGACAACCTGTCGATAGCCACCACCAATTCGAGGATAGGCGGCAACTTGGCTGCCGACCACCATATATTCGACGACATCGACAATTCCGCCATCTCAGCCGATATCGACGCAGGTATAGGCATTGCCGATATTATTCCGGTATATCCTTCGCTTCGCCAGTACCTGAGGAGCATATCCGACAAAACCATGATTGCAAAAATAGAGGCACAAGGCTTAATGCGGGAGATTATGCTTAGGCGTCTCAGCATATCACTGCCGGGCTTTGTCAACGTTAAGGCCAATGGCAGCATCAGCAATATAGCCGATGCCGACAGACTCGGCTGCGACATCGACTTATCGGGTAGAATGGGCAACCTCAACTTCTTGAAACCCATGCTCATCGCCGACGTGTCGACTCGCAAGGAGATAAACTTTCCACCCCTCAGCATCGATGGCAAAGTAACTGCCCGAAATGGCTCATATTGTGGCGACGCATCGTTGGCAATGCCCTCGGGAGATGTGGTGCTCGAAGCCTCTTGGAATGGGAAATCGAGCGACTACGATATGTCGTTCGATGCATCCACCCTACCTGTGGCGGCAATAGTGCCATCCACAAAGGTCGACCTCATTAGCGGACACGGGTTCGTGAGGGGACACGGGTTCGACATATTCGACAAGTCGACAACGTGCGATGCCGAGCTCGTAATCGACAGCCTGTACTACAATGCAAAGCGATATTACGGCATTAAGTTAAGCGGAATGCTTGCCAACGGAAACTTCGACGCACATTTTGAGTCGCGTAACAAGAACTGGGACTTCAATGCCTATTCCAAAGGCTTCATAACGCGCGACCACTATGTCTTTTCACTCTTGGCCGACATCAACGACCTCAACCTTAAGACACTGCGCTTAATGGACACGACATCAAACGGCTCGTTCAACTTGAAGGTGTTTGGCGACATCGACCTGACTAAAAGTATATACGACGTGACTTCCGACGTTGAAAACCTGCGATGGACTCTCGGCGACCATTATTTCTATACCGATATGATAGAGGTGGACCTCGCAAGCGACTCCACTCACTTTGCGGCTCGAATCGGCAACAACGATTTCAACCTCGAGCTTAGCTCCGAGTGTTGCGTCGACACAATGGCTGCCCGCCTGTCTCACGTTGCCGGCATAATGTCCGACCAATGGACTAAAAAATATTTGAACACCGACTCGCTGCAAGGTGCCCTACCACCACTGACGTGCGATGTCAGCTTAGGCCGAAAAAATATTATTAGCCAAATCATCAACAACTCCGGCCTCACATATAGCGATTGCGACATACAGTTTGCCAACGACTCTACCATGCACCTGCAAAGCAATGTCCTCGGGCTGAAAATGGGAGAAATCCAAATCGACACGATTACAATCAATGCAATAGAGCGCAACAAGCGGTTCAATTACGACGTGCATCTCGGCTGCCGCAAGGATTGGATTCCCGGACTTGCCAATGCCGACCTGAATGGCTATCTGTCAGGCAGTCTCATTCATGCGGTGTTCACACAGCACAATTTTGATAAAAAACAGGGCATCAACATTGGCATTAACGCCGAACTCACCGACTCCACGGTTAGGGCAAGCCTGTTTCCTCAGGAGCTGACCATAGGCTACAAGCAATGGTCTATCAATGCCGACAACCACATATCATTCGACTATGCCGACAAGCATTTCGACTCCAACATCATGCTGCGACATGCCGAGAGTTTTTGCTCATTGATCACCCGCCACGACGACAGCAATGAGGAGCAGGAGGACATACTGATGAAAATTGCCAATGTGCAGATTGCCGACTGGCTGATACTGTCGCCCTTCGCACCGCCGGTAAAGGGGACTCTCGGAGCCGACTTCACAATTAAATACAATGGCACCAACATCTGGGGCAACGGAATGATCAACGTGAGCGACCTCACCTACGACAAACGCAAGATAGGCTCCATAGAAGTGAACTCGATAATCGACCTGAATCCAAATACCGGAGGCACGATGGCAACGGCCAACCTTGAGGTGAACAACCGCCAGTGCGCGGTGGCCTACGGAGTGATCAACGACAGCATTACGACCGACCCGCTGAAGTTGGTATTGGAGCTAAACCGCTTTCCGCTCGACGTGCTTAACCCATTCTTGCCAAAGGACATGGTGGAGCTCCGAGGAAACCTCAATGGGGAAATGAACGTGAGCGGGACCATAGCAAATCCCATTCTGAACGGTTTCATCAATTGCGACTCCACATCGCTGTCGATGCCGGTATTCGGTAGCACCATCAATCTGCCCTCCGACAAGATACCGGTCGACTCGAGCCTCATACGTTTCGACAAATATGCCATAAAGGGCCTGAACGAAAACCCATTGTACGTCGACGGCTCCATCGACATTCACGACACCACTAATCCATTCCTCGATCTTTCCATTTATGGCAATAACATGCAATTCGTGAACAGCAAGCAGACACGGAAATCGGAATTGTTCGGGCGCGGATTCCTGACACTGAGATCAACGGCAAAGGGACACATCAGCAACATCGACGTGAAAGCCGACGTAACGCTGCTTGCAGGCTCCAACCTTACTTACGTGCTTCAAAGCGATGTGAACGAGATTGCCGCCCAACAGGAGCAGAATATAGTGAAATTCGTGCAGTTCAACGACACAGCCTATGTGCTGACCGACTCAGTGGCAAGAACCACGGCAGGAAACATCACTCTTGATGCCTCGCTCAACATTCAGTCGGGAACCACGCTCAACGTGTTCATCTCCAAAAACGGAAAAGACCGAGCCGAGATTTTCGGCAACGGAAACCTGCATTTTGCTATGAACCGCTTGGGCGACAAGACTATGACCGGACGATACAACATCGAGAGCGGCTTCGTGAAATACTCGCCGCCGCTAATATCGCAGAAGGACTTCAAGTTCCAGAGCGGAAGCTACGTAATGTGGACAGGCAATGTCACGAATCCCACATTGAACATATCGGCCATAGAGACGCTAAAAGCCAACGTCACCGAATCAGGCTCCGACTCGCGAATCATACGTTTTCTAATCGAGCTGAGCGTCACCAACTCGCTGTCGAATATGAACGTGCAATTCGACCTCGACACCAACGACGACGCGACAATCCGGAATGAGCTGAAATCAATGTCGGCGGCACAGCGCTCGAGTCAGGCGGTAAACCTGCTACTCTACAACACCTATACCGGAAAAGACACAAAGGCTTCGGGCGACCTCACCGGCAATCCGCTCTACTCGTTCGTGACATCAAGGCTCAACAACTGGGCGGCAAGTGCCATGAAGGGAATAACCGTGACATTCGGATTCGACAACTACGAGGAGACACACGATGGGGTGTCGTCGAAGGCTATGCGATACAGCTACCAAGTGTCGAAATCGCTTTTCGACGACAGGTTCAAGATTGTAATCGGCGGAAACTACACACCCGGCACTTCCTCGTCGGAGGAAATAGCTCAAAACCTGTTCAACGATGTATCGCTCGAATATATGCTTAATAAAAACGGCAATATGTTCTTGCGCCTTTTCAACCAAAAGGGTTTCGTGAACGTGCTTGAGGGTGAGGTGACGCAGACGGGCGTATCATTCGTGTACAAGCGCAAGCTCACTAATCTGAAATATCTCTTCAGATTCCTGAATTACCAATCTCGCGGCAAGAGCATGGCTCCCACGCCAAAGGCTTCAACTCAAGCAGTGTTGCCAAAAGAGGAAACCGACTCAACGAACGTATCCACCAACGAGAAATTATGAGAATTGACAAATCCAAAATATTGATTGCCCTATTGCTGCTCTACTGCCTGATATCGGCGGCAGGATGCTCCACCACTAAGCGTATTGAGGATGGTGAGGTGCTGTACACCGGTGTGGAGGACATAATAATAACGCCCGCGCCCAACGAGCGTGTACCCAGAGAAATCGACGACAAGATTTTAGAGGCTGTCAACGTGAAGCCAAACGGCAGCATCATATCCCCCTACCTGCGCTCACCCATCCAGCTCGGCTTGTGGGTCTACAACTGGGGCGACAGCACCATGAGTGGAATGAAACGCTGGATATACAACAGGCTTGCAAAGCAACCGGTGCTTATTTCGGACGTGAAGCCCGACATGCGCATAGAGATGATAAAGGTATTGCTCGAAAACAACGGCTATTTCGGGGCGAGTGCCGGCTATGAGCTTCTCTACAACAAAAAGGACCCCAAACAGGCACTAATTTTATATAATGTGGCGCTCACATCGCCTTACAGGCTCAGTGGCATATCCTTTCTCAATGCGTCGTCGCAACTTGAGTTTGCTATCGACTCTCTTGCCCGTCTGGAACCCTACATTAATGTCGGAAGCCGGTTCAGCACCGACTCGCTCTCGATTGCGCGGGCCAACATCACCAACGTGCTACGCAACAAGGGATACTACTATTTCAAGCCGGAATACATAGAGTTTTTGGCCGATACCACACAAGAAAGCCACAAAGTGGCACTGAAATTGGCTTTAGCCGACAACATTCCGCCAAAAGCTCTGAGAAAATACTATGTAGGCAATGTGGAAACCAACGTCTACAATTACTTTGGCCGTAGCCGTGGCGTTCCCGACACGGCGGATCTCTCGCGTTGCCGGCTCGTGAAACACAATCCGGTGAGAGTACGCAACAATATGATGAATTCAGCCATTAGCCTGCGCAAGGGGCGCGAGTTCTCGGTACGCTCGGTGGAACGCACGCAGAACAACTTATCGAGACTCGGCATTTTCAGCAGTGTAGACATCAGCGCCACGCCACTCGACTCGGTGAGGGGCGACACAATCGACGTTGGCATCAATTGCCGGCTCGACATGCCGATTGAGACGAAATTTGAGGTTAAGGCCGCGTCAAAGTCCAATAGCTACATCGGTCCGGCGGCAGTGCTTGGACTGACCAACAAGAATATATTCGGTGGCGGCGAGCAACTGACTACCGAGATGAAATTCGCCTACGAGTGGCAGACGGGAAAGAATGCGGGAAGCAAACTAAACTCCTATGAGGCCGGTCTCAACCTCTCGTTGGCATTTCCGCGGCTTCTTGCACCGAGTTTCGTCGACCGCTCACGCCGATACATAAATTGGACAAACATATCGCTCGGAGCGAGTATAATCAATCGCCCTAAATATTTCAAGATGCTCGACGCAAGCATTGGAATGAAATGGGAGTGGCATGCCAACCGCTATTCGCTTAACGAGTTCTCGCCACTAACGCTGAAATACACCAATCTGCTCGACTACAGCGACGAGTTCCTGATGATGGCGCTCGACAATCTCGCCATTCTAAACAGCTTCGACAACCAATTCCTGCCGATGATGACCTATTCATATACCTACGACCGACAAATCGACAGCGACAATGCCATCAACTGGAATATCACCCTCGCAGAGTCGGGCAATGTGCTATGCGGAATATGGGCACTTGCCGGAGCGGGAAAGGGTGAGGACGCGAAAGAGCTGTTCGGCACGCCGATATCGCAATTTGTGAAAGCCTCCACGCAGCTCACCTACTCGCGGCAGTTCCTTCCCGGACACTGGTTGGTGTCGCGCGCGATTCTCGGCATTGCCCACGCCTATGGCAACTCCTCGGAGGTGCCTTTCAGCGAGCAGTTCTATGTGGGCGGGTCAAATTCGCTGCGAGCCTTTCCGGCACGCTCTATCGGCCCCGGGCACTATCATGACGACAACTCATTTTTCGAGTTCTACGACCAGGCCGGTACGTTCAAGTTTGAGATGAACCTTGAATACAGATTCCCGATTCTCGGATTCATAAAGGGAGCGATGTTTGTCGATGCCGGCAACGTGTGGCTGCTCAGTGAGGATATACTGCGTCCGGGAGCGAAACTCACCGGGCGCTCGTTCTTCACCGACCTTGCTCTCGGAACAGGAATAGGTCTGCGATTGGATTTCGGGTTTATAGTCGTCAGGGGCGACCTCGGCATAGGAATCCACTATCCCTACGAGACCGAGAAAAAGAGCTATTACAACATGTCGTCGTTCAAGAACTCACTCTCGCTCAATCTTGCAATCGGCTATCCGTTCTAAGACTTAATACCATGTAACCCCGGTGGAGCTTGAGCTGCGCTTGTCATACTTCAGGTCGCTGAGCAGCGACGACTTCACCGCTATGTGGAATGAATAGGACTTATATGGCCCCACAGGCACGAAACTTGCGCTCATGGTGAAGCAGTGAAGGTCGCGCGACACTGAGCAGTTCATGTAGGCAATCTTCTTGGTGTCGAAATTATAGCTCGCCGAGAAATTAAACGCCCAGTTCTTCGTGGGTTTTATATTACCCGAGAAACTTAGATTTTGTCTTATCTTGCCTTTATATTCGAGCTTCTCGTAGTCAAATTCGCCATAGCCATAGTTCACCGAATAGTTCACCGACAGGCTCCACGGGCAGTCCCACTTGGCATATCCGTCGGGATTTAGCGTATAGTCCGACTTCTTGCTGTCATTTCCGCCATCGCTATCGGAGGAGTCGTCGGAGTCCCTTCCATATCTTGCCATATCGTCATTTGGCTTGTTCTCTGTCTTTTTATCGCCCTTCTTGCTCTTGTCGCGCTTGAAAGTGGAATTATTGAATGTATATGAGAACGACGTGCCGGTGCTCGACAGCTTGGCAAGGCCCTTGCCGGCCTGTAGTCGTGTGCGGTTGACCCTAACAGGCGAGCCAGAGGGGCTGAGCTGATAGGTGTACACATCCCACGTGGCCGATAGATTGAGATTGAAGTTCTTCATCAGTCGCAGCGACAGCGAGGTGTTGATATTGCTCCACCTCATGGAATCGGCAGCAAAGTTATACGACTGGCTGACGGTGAAATTCTCTATGAGCGACACCTTTTTCACTCCCGTGCTGTCGTCGTCGCTCTTCACCTTCATCTCCACGTTGTTGGCTATCGACACGTTCACCGCTCCTGTCTTGCCCTGCCCCACGCTGCCAAAGAGGCCATGAGAGAAATATGAGTATTTTCGGTTCACTATCTCTCCGGTGCGCGGATTGGAATAGGCGTAGGTACCATAATATCCCCAGAATGGCGAGCTGAAGTCGGGCGATGCCGAGAACGACACGGTCGGGGTCATCACATGGCGTATCATCTGCACCTTGTCGCCAAAAATCTTCCACGGCTTGAAGAATCCGTAGATTTTAGTGTCGAGCGACACCGATGCGTTGAAGTCGAACACATTATAGAAGCTGTAAGTGGTGTCGCGGACCACCGCCGAGGCTGCCGGATCCCACTGTTGGCGAATCTTGCTCGTGTACATACGGTCATTGAGCGTAACGCTCGGCGTAATGTTCAGATATTTGAGAATGTTGAACGTCGCCGAGATTGGCACCGAGTGCTTCATGCCATTTCGCCAGTCTTTTATAAGACTTTTCTTGAAGAATTCGTTTTGGTTGGCTGTAAGCGAGTTCTGGAACATTCCCGAATACGAGAGCTTGATTTTCTCATACCACTTCTCGTCGCCCACGGCTTTCTTACGCTTGAAAGGCGCCGTCTGCGACATAGTGAGCGTCACATTGGGGAACGACACCGTCAGCGTGGAGTCGGCTGTGCGTTGCGACACGTTGGCAGTCGTCGACAGGCTCCACTTCGAGTTGGGGAACTTATAGGTCATATTCACCGTGCTGCTCTTGGTATTCTCGGTGAAGTCGTTGCTATAGTAGCTGTTAAGGTCGTTGCGCGTATATCCGCTTGTGGTGAAGTTCACGCTTGCCGAGAGCGACATGTTTGGGTTGGCCTTCGAGTCCTGTGAGTGCGACCATGTGATGCGGAAGTTTTTCTGCTTAGAATAGTCGGCAGAGCCCTTGTCGCCATTGATGGTGACGAGATAGCTTAGATTGAAGTTGCCCGAGAACTTGTAGCGTCTCACATAGTTCGACTGCGCCGCTATGCCCCACGAGCCTTTGGTGTAGATTTCGCCGGTAAGAGCCAAGTCCACGTTGTTGTTGATGGCAAAATAATATCCACCATCGCGCAGGAAGAAGCCACGATTGTAGTCCTCGCCAAACGACGGGAATATGACTCCCGACGAATACTTCTTGCTGAAAGGGAAATATCCAAAAGGCACTGCGAGCGGCAGCGGCACATCGGCAAGCACCATATATGCCGGACCGGTCACCACATTCTTTCCGGGCTTCATCTTTCCTTTGGTCAATTGCATGTAGAAGTGCGGATGCTCATGGTCGTCGCAGGTGGTATAGCGTCCGTTGCGTATGAAATACTCATCGTTCTCCATCTTTTTCGTCACTCCGCCGGTAAGATAGCCCTCGCCCTGCTGAGTCACCACATCGGTTATGTAACCTTTCTTGCTCTTGAAATTATAGCGCATGGTTTTCGACTCATATTCGCCGCTCTGATCCTTGAACACCGGATTGCCCTCAAGCTCGCCCACACTGTCGGGGCGTCCCACCGCATATACCTCACTATTATCCATATTCATCTCTATCTCCATAGCTTTCAGGTCGATAGAGCCGTAGGTCACCTGACTCGTTCCGAACATCTTGGCATTGTTCTTTCCATAGAATACCAAAGAGTCTTTTGCGGTGAACTTAACCGAGTTGTCGAGATCGACAAAATGGCGCACAAACCTCACCGTGTCGGCCGCCACTGTGGCTGAATCTATGCCCGCAATATCCTGCTCCGACTTTCGCTGCCCCTCAGCAATGGAATCGGCAGCAAGACTATCATTTACGCTATCCGCTGTATCGGGAACTAAAGCATTGACGCCTGAATCCTTGATAGCGTCATTGGCTATGTCATCTGCCGACGCGTCTTTTGCGTCGGCATTGGCCTTGTGCTCCATCGCAGTAGCCTTAATCGACAGTGAATCGGCTACGACCCTTGCCGCCAATGCGCTACATGACTTGTCATGCCACGAAAAGATTGAGAGCAGTGTAACAAAAAGTACGATATATATAGTGCGTATATTCAAATTCCAATTATTTCAATTTCAAGTTGCAAAATTAAGCATTATCATCCACACCACCACACATTTTACGCCAAATTTTCCTAATCCGTCGCAATCACACACTAAAATAACATCCTAAATCTTCCACAAAACTCCTCGCAGAATCTTTCGGGGAAATTGGTGCCACGAAAGAAAATCATCGGATACGCGCAGCCTTTGGCTCCCGTATCCGATGCAAAAATATAAAATTATGAAACAAAGTCGAAATATCTTCCTAAAAACCATGAAATCTGCGCAGTACCTACCCGTCGGGACGTCACCTATGCCTTGTTGGCACGCTTGCGCTCGAGCTCGTCGAGTATAATCTTGCGGAGACGCAGATGGTGAGGAGTCACCTCCACATACTCGTCGGCCTTGATGTACTCAAGAGCTTCCTCAAGACTGAAAACCACAGGCGGAATGATACGCGCTTTCTCGTCGGCACCCGACGCGCGCATATTGGTGAGTTTCTTCGATTTCGTCACGTTCACCACTATGTCATTGTCCTTGGCATTCTCTCCTACCACCTGTCCGGCATATACCTCCTCTTGCGGAAAGATAAAGAAGCGTCCGCGGTCCTGAAGTTTGTCGATTGCGTAGGCGTAGGCCGTACCGGCCTCCATTGCAATCAGCGAGCCATTGGTGCGACGCTCGATGTCGCCTTTCCAGGGTTGATATTCGAGGAAGCGGTGCGACATGATAGCCTCGCCGGCCGAGCCTGTAAGCACATTCGTGCGCAAGCCTATGATTCCTCGTGACGGGATGTTGAACTCAAGATGTATGCGGTCGTTTTGGGTCGACATCGATGTCATCTCTCCCTTGCGGCGCGTCACCATGTCGATAATCTTGCTCGAATACTCCTCGGGCACATTGATGGTGAGCTGCTCTATCGGCTCACACTTCTGTCCGTTAATTTCCTTGACGATAACCTGCGGCTGTCCTACCTGAAGCTCATATCCCTCGCGGCGCATTGTCTCGATAAGCACCGAGAGATGCAGCACTCCGCGTCCGAACACATTCCATGCATCCTCGCTCTCGGTGCGCTCCACGCGCAAGGCAAGGTTCTTGTCGAGCTCACGCGCAAGGCGATCGGCTATATGGCGTGAAGTCACATATTTGCCGTCTTTCCCGAAAAATGGCGAGTTGTTGATTGTGAACGTCATCGACATCGTAGGCTCGTCGATGGCTATGCGTGGCAGCGACTCAGGATTGTTCAAGTCGGCCACAGTGTCACCAATCTCAAAGCCCTCAATGCCCACAAGCGCGCAGATATCGCCCGATTTCACGCTCTGCACCCTCTTTCGGCCCATTCCCTCAAAGACATGCAACTCCTTGATGCGCTGGCGCACGGTGCTGCCGTCTTTCTTGCAAAGGGCAATGTCCATGCCCTCGCGCAACTCGCCGCGATGCACCCGGCCTACGGCGATACGACCTACATACGATGAATAGTCGAGCGACGTGATCAACATCTGGGCATCGCCCTCTATCTCCTCAGGAGCTGGAATATATTCGATAATTGCGTCGAGCACAGCATTGATATTGTCGGTGGGCTTGCACCAGTCATCGCTCATCCAATTCTGCTTGGCCGACCCGTAGATTGTGGGAAAGTCAAGCTGCTCCTCAGTGGCGTCGAGATTGCACATCAGGTCGAAAACCATCTCCTGCACCTCATCGGGACGGCAGTTGGGCTTGTCAACCTTATTTACAACCACAATAGGCTTCAGCCCCATCTGAATGGCCTTCTGAAGCACGAAGCGTGTCTGCGGCATCGGCCCCTCGAAGGCGTCGACAAGCAGCAGGCAGCCATCGGCCATATTCAGCACACGCTCCACCTCGCCACCGAAGTCGGAGTGTCCCGGAGTGTCAATAATATTAATCTTATAGCCGTTGTAATTTATCGATACGTTCTTGGAAAGGATTGTAATGCCTCGCTCACGCTCCAAGTCATTATTGTCGAGCATAAGCTCACCCGTGGATTGATTATCGCGGAACAAATTACCCGCAAGCAACATCTTGTCTACCAATGTAGTTTTGCCGTGATCGACATGCGCGATTATGGCAATATTCCTAATCTTCTGCATATAATACCTATTTCGGACTGCAAAGTTAGTGATTTATTGCCAAACTGAGTAGTTTTTACTAAAAAAAACTCACACTTTTGTTACTGTATCGAAAAAAATGCCTATCTTTGCACTCGATTTATTAACAACATAATTTTTTATAAAGAATGTATTTAGATTCTGAAAAAAAGAAAGAAATCTTTGGAACTTACGGCGCCAGCAATACTGATACTGGGTCAGCAGAGGCTCAGATTGCATTATTCTCAGTCCGTATCTCCCATTTGACTGAGCACCTCAAGTCAAATCACAAAGATTATAGAACAGCTCGCGCATTGAAAATGCTTGTAGGTAAGCGTCGTCGTCTTCTCGATTATCTTATCAAGAAAGACATCAACCGTTACCGTGCAATCATTGCAAAGAAAGAGCTTGGTATCCGCAAATAATCGGCGAATACCCGGAAAATCACAAAGGAGACATCACCACGATGCCTCCTTTCTTTTATCCAATAGTCCAATAGGAGCACTCAGCCAATCGAATTGAACCGGCTGAACCATTCAATCGGCCGGGTCTATTTCTTAAACCGACGAAGCCTTCCCGTGCGGCACGAAAAGGCTTCGACTCATATCTCAAATCTTGAGTTACTCCCACTCGATAGTTGCCGGTGGCTTTGAGCTGATGTCGTAGCACACGCGGTTCACACCTTTCACCTTATTGATGATATCGTTGCTCACCTTCGCCAAAAAGTCGTAAGGCAGATGAGCCCAATCGGCAGTCATAGCATCCGTACTCGTAACCGAGCGGAGCGCCACAGCTCGCTCGTAGGTACGCTCGTCGCCCATCACGCCCACGCTCTGCACGGGAAGCAATATAGCCCCAGCCTGCCATACGCTGTCGTAGAGATTCCAGTCGCGGAGAGCCTGAATGAATATATCGTCGGCATTTTGCAGAATCCCCACCTTCTCGGGTGTGATATCGCCAAGAATGCGCACGGCCAGACCCGGTCCGGGGAACGGATGGCGCTTGATAAGATGCTCAGGCATGCCAAGCTCACGCCCCACATTGCGCACCTCGTCCTTGAAAAGGAGGCGCAGAGGCTCACATAGCTTTAGATTCATCTTCTCGGGAAGTCCGCCCACATTGTGATGGCTCTTTATCGTGGTTCCGGTAATTGATAGCGACTCTATGCAGTCGGGATAGATTGTGCCTTGCGCAAGCCACTTCACATCACTGATTTTATGAGCCTCGGCATCAAACACGTCGATAAAGCCCTTTCCTATTATCTTGCGCTTACGCTCAGGGTCGGTGACTCCGGCAAGCTCGGCAAAGAACTTGGCACTCGCGTCGACGCCTATCACGTTCAGTCCTAAGCACTCGTAGTCGTGAAGCACATTCTTGAACTCATTCTTGCGCAGCATGCCGTGGTCCACGAATATACAGGTGAGGTTCTTGCCTATGGCGCGATTGAGCAACACGGCAGCTACCGACGAGTCGACACCGCCACTCAGCCCGAGCACCACTTTGTCATCGCCAAGCTGCTCCTTAAGTTGGGCAACAGTGCTCTCAATGAACGACGCCGCGCTCCAATCCTGCTTTCCGCCACATATATCGACAACGAAGTTCTTAAGAATCTGCGTACCGTCGGTCGAGTGAAACACCTCGGGATGGAACTGGACTCCCCACAACTTCTCTCCCACGGCTTGATAGGCTGCCACAGCCACCTTGTCGGTCGATGCGATAATCTTAAAATTCTCGGGAATCGACGTGATGGTGTCGCCGTGGCTCATCCACACCTGCGAGTTGGGGCTGACGCCTTTCAACAACGGATTCTCCGCATCGAATTTGGAGAGGTTGGCACGCCCATACTCGCGAGTCTCGGCAGGCTCCACCGTTCCGCCGTTGGTATAGGCCATGAACTGCGCGCCATAGCAGATTCCGAGGAGGGGATATTTCCCGCGTATATTGCTCAAATCCACCTTAAAGGCCTTATCATCGTAAACCGAAAAAGGACTACCCGACAAAATAACACCAATCACCGATTCGTCATCGTGAGGGAATTTGTTGTAGGGAAGGATTTCGCAATACATATTCAACTCACGGACACGACGGCCAATAAGTTGGGTGGTCTGTGAGCCAAAATCTAAGATAATAATCTTCTCTTGCATGTAATATATCGGTTATTATTTCTTTTTTGCAAAGTTAGCGCAAGGTGTCGGTAAAAGCAAATAAAAAGCATTTTATTTGAATTTGCCTAATCGAAGCCCCGGCTTATTTAAAGAAGGCGCAAACTACGACATAATCAAAAAATAATATCAGTTCATACATCTTAACCGCCTCTAAGCGCAGCCAGCTTGGCCTCATTGCCCACTATCCATAGAATGTCATGAGGCTCAAAAGTCTCACTGCCATCAGGCTTTATGTAATCATTCTCGCCTCGCTGAATAGCCACGAGCAATGCCTGATAGTCGTCGCGAAGCCGCACCGAAGCCGCCGTCTTTCCCACCATCGGCGAATCCTCGCCTATCTCAAGCGGCATGAATCGCACTTCCACTTCCTCGTCGGTAGGAGGCATCGAAGCATCCTGTGAGTCCTCGATTATCGGCAGCAATAGCTGAATCTGCGCATCGTTGCCTATGATTCCAAGCATATCGCCCGGGAAGATGCGCATATCGCCGTTGGGTATGGGAAACGTCTGTGCTCCGCGTTGAATATTCACCACGTTCACGCCATATTTCTTGCGTAGGTTGGAGTCGCGCAGACGCTCTCCCACAAACGGGCATGTGTAGCCCACTCGTATATATGCCACATGAAGGTCCGAAACCAAATTGTTGTCGTGACCGCTGCGGCGCAGCTCGCGCTCATTTAAGTTGCGGATAAAGCGAGATTCCATCTCGCGCATAGTGTTGCGGACTTTGTTCGAGAAGAACATTACGATACAGAACAGCAGGCCTAAGCCTATGGTAACACCTGTGGTGAACGAGAACACGCCTCCTAAATATAGCGTGACGAAACCAAACACGAGCAGGATGCGCAATATCGAAAGCACCACCAACGGCATCGTGGAGCGGGTGCCCGATTTCGACTGCAATGCCTGCCACTCGCTGCGCTTGGCAGTAGGCATCGACAGCGCAAGCAGAAATGGAGCCATAGCGGCAAGCGTGACGGCAGCCGACACCACATCGCCCCACTGCTCGCCTATCACCCGCTCCATAAACGGCAGGAAATAGGTGTTCGACAGTATCATTATTGCAATTATCAGCGTAGAATAGAGCAGTATGCGCCATGCGTAACGCCCTATCACGGCTTTCCATATCTTCCGCTCCTCGCTCACTGTGGATTCTTGCTTGCTGTAGCGGTCAAGCAAGTAGCGCAGTCTCTCGGGAAGATGCGGCGAGAACCAATTGTAGAATGGCTCGGCCCACTTGATGAAATAAGGCGTGAAGAAGGTTGTAATCACCGACACTGCCACCACTATAGGATAAAGCGACGGCTCAAGCACATTGAGCGACAAGCCGAGCGATGCTATGATAAACGCAAACTCGCCTATCTGCGTGAGGCTGAAACCCGACTCGATGGCTATTTTCAGGCTCTGTCCGGTAGCAAGCATGCCGAAAGTGCCGAAAACTATCATTCCCACTATAACCACCATCGAGAGCGTGACTATTGTACCTGCATACTGCACTATTATGCCGGTGTCGACCATCATCCCGACCGAGATGAAGAACACTGCACCAAACAAATCCTTAACGGGCTTCACCACATGCTCTATGTGCTCGGCTTCGCAGGTGCCGGCAAGTATCGAGCCCATGACAAATGCGCCAAGCGCCATCGAAAAGCCCGAATACACCGAGAAGACCGCCATCAGGAAGCACATGCCCATTGCCACCACCAGCAGAATCTCATCGTTGATAAGACGTCGCGATTTTTTGAAGAATGTAGGGATTAGATATACTCCCACCGAGAACCATATCACGAGGAAGAACACCAATTTGAGAACGCTCATAAGCAACTCGCCTCCCTGAACGCTATTGTTGATGGCTATCGATGATAGCAGCACCATCATTACCACTGCAAAAAGGTCCTCGCATATCAGCACGGCAAGCACATGCGGAACGAATTTGCGGTGGCTCATATTAAGGTCGTTGAACGCCTTGATAATAATCGTGGTCGACGACATCGATAGCATGCCGCCAAGAAACAGACTGTTGATATTGCTGAACTCAAGCACATGTCCAACTACGAAGCCGAGCCCCATCATCCCCGACACTATTATAAGCGCCGTGACTATTGCCGACCCGCCCACGTTCATCAACTTCTTGAAGCTGAATTCGAGCCCAAGCGAGAAAAGCAGCACGATGATGCCTATCTGCGCCCAAAAGTCGATATTGTCCTCATTATGAATAGTCGGGAAATAATCGAAGTGCGGGCCGACAAGGAATCCCGCTACAATGTAGCCCAACACTATGGGCTGCCTCAGTTTCTTGAAGACGATGGTGGAAACTGCTCCAAGCACCAAAATCAAAGCCAAATCTGCTATCAGTCCTTCAATGTTCATAGTATTCTCTTGATTTATCTACATTGAATAATAACTGCTCTATATATTCACCTCGTTGGTAAGCGTGATCGACAGCGTCTCGCAAAGATTGTGCAATTCCTTGAACAGCGCCGCGAAATCCACGCCCTCCTTCGTAAGAATCACGAAATTCACTATGGTGAAGTCCTGTGCATAGTCGAATTTCAGATACTCATCCTGAACATGTATGTTATGCTGCCTGAAAATTTCGGAGTAGCCGGTTTGTGAATCGATTATGCCTTTCACCTTAAGCCTCACGATTTTCGACTCTTGGCCAATATTCAGCCGGTGCTCATAGCGCTCAAGCGTGACAAGGATAAAGATTATCAGCATCGTGGCAACTATCGACACGAAATACATGCCAATGCCCACAGCCATGCCGATAGTCGCCACCATCCATATTCCGGCAGCCGTAGTCAGGCCACGCACCGAGCCTTTCATCTGTATTATGGCCCCGGCACCGAGGAATCCCACGCCTGTTATCACCTGGGCGGCCACTCGGCCGGGATCTCCGTTTTTTAGCCCCATATATTCCTGAGGAATATATATCGAGAGTATCATGGCAAGCGTGGCGCCCATCGATATTAGGGCAAACGTGCGCAACCCGGCAATCTGCCCCTTGCGCTTGCGCTCAAGCCCAACCACACAGCCTAATAGCAGGCTCAAAGCCAACCTGAACACAGCATTCACGCCATTCACCTCGTTGGAAACCAATGTGTCGAGCATCTCGTTCATATCTTGTGTCGTGTATTGAATTATTATTGTTTTGTGTCATCTTATTCCTGCTATGCGGTGCGTCTGTAGAGAGAGCCGCCATCGCGAATCTCCAAGCACGGCTTCGATAGTAGCCGCAAGATTGGCATCGCGCTGCGCCTTGTCGTCGCAATAGCAGGGTTGAAGGAAGCGATGTTTGGCCTCATAGGCGAAATATGGCTCTAAAGGCTGACCGTTGTAGACCACCTTCAGCTCGTCACACTTAGTGAGAAGGGGCTTGTGGGCATTTCCGCCATCAAAGCCTTCCTTAGGCGAGAAAGTCACCCAGTCGATATTGTCTGGCAGCTCGTGCGTACCGTTGGTCTCTATCGTCACCGTTTTTCCTGTTGTGGCTTTCAACATTGCCACAAAGGACTCGTCGATAAAGAGCGACGGCTCGCCGCCTGTGAGCACTATCAGTCGGGCCTGAGGATAGCGGTTGATTTCACTGCAAATCTCCTCATCGGTCATCATTAGTCCGCTCTCATGTTGGGTGTCGCAGAAAGCACAGCGCAAATTGCATCCCGAGAACCGCACAAACACTGCCGGGACACCGGTGTTGGCACCCTCGCCTTGGAGTGAATAGAATATTTCGTTGATTTTTCTCACCTTCTTGTCATTTTTTAGCAGGTTATATAGCCACTGAGGCATTTGTCACCTCTATACTATTCGGCAATATAGCTCGCAATATTGTTTTCCGACTCTTGTACGTCGGCACGATAGCATTCTTCGATTGAGTCGACTATCCATCGCGCTATGTTCTCAGCCGTAGGGTTGAAAGGGAACACCTCATTGAGATTCTTGTGGTCGCATCGCTCCTTGATCATCTCCTTGATATGCGTGAAGTCGCACACCATTCCGTCGGCATTGAGCTCTGCCGACTTGCAGTACACCGTTATCACCCAATTGTGGCCATGCATGCATGTGCACTTGCTCTCATAGCTCAAATTGAGCCTGTGACACGCCGAAATCTCCAATGTTTTCTTTATATAGTACATTTGCGTCAAATTCTTTATCGTTACTCCTCATATTCGGTCTTATCCTCTATACCGGCATCGTGCAAGGCCTCCTTGCGCTCCACACATGTCCCGCACTTTCCACAATGCCTCGATCCTCCCTTATAGCACGAGTAGGTTTCGCTATAGTCAAGCCCAAGCGCGGCTCCATGTCGGGCAATATCGGTCTTCGTGATGCCTGTATACGGAGCAAACACCGTCACGCCATCGTAGGTGCCCTCGCGCATAGCCGCCGACATTGCATTCACGAATCCGGCCCTGCAATCAGGATAAATCGAGTGATCTCCAAAGTGATTGGCTATCATAACACGTTTCAGGCCTCTACTCTCGGCTATGCCACATGCTATCGACAGCATAATGCCGTTTCTGAACGGAACCACAGTAGATTTCATATTCTCATCAGCATAATGCCCCTCGGGAATGGCCTCCGCTCCCTCAAGAAGCGAGCTCTTGAAATAATCGTGTATGAATTTCAATGGGATTAGCAAATGCTCTATTCCAAGACGCTCACAGTGCATCCTGGCATACTCAGCCTCTCGCTTGTTGTGATTTGAGCCATAGTCGAATGTCACCGCCATCGCCACGTCATCACTATATTCATATAGCATCGTCACGGAATCCATCCCGCCCGATAGAACCAATATTGAGTCCTTCATATCATTGATTGTCTATCAGTGTCACGTCAGTCGTTGCGAAACGAGGCCAACATGCGCGCCTTCACCATTTCCTGATGCTCATCGTCGCCGTAGTTGGCAAAAGGATATATCGAAATACCTCCTCTTGGCATGAAGATTCCCGTCACCTCAAGATATCGGGGATTCATCAGCCTCACGAGGTCTTTCATTATTATATTCACGCAATCCTCATGAAAATCGCCATGATTACGGAAACTGAAAAGATACAGCTTCAAGCTCTTGCTCTCCACCATCTTTTCACGTGGAATATAATTTATGATAATACGGCCAAAATCCGGCTGCCCGGTCTTGGGACATAGCGTTGTAAACTCCGGACAATTGAACGTAACCAAATATTCATTATCGCAGTGCTTGTTGGGAAAAGTCTCAAGCAATTCAGGCGCATAATCTATAGGATACTTCACGCCCTGATTCCCAAGCAAGTTCACCCCCTCTAATTCCTTCTCATTTCTTGACATAACGATAAATATAATCTTAAAATAACCGCATAACTGACATTATAGATTGCAAATTTAGCAAATTTCATCGACACTTCGCACTTTTAGCCACTCCAAATTGATTAAGTGTCAGAATTTCGTAATGTTTTTTTGGAGGGGAGGGGTGGAAACAGAGAGAGCCGGGCAATCTGATTGCTCGG
>JBJEKJ010000059.1:0-8819 GCA_051878575.1 Muribaculaceae bacterium
TGTCACGTTCCCTACTCACCGGACTGATAAAACTTATTATACCATCATCGCCGAGAATCTTCAGCGATGATTCTATCAGCTCCTTGTACGAAAGCGATGAGCAATGCCGTGCCTGTTTCCGCTGTAAGCCGCTTGGTAGGATATCCTCGGTGTAGAATGGTGGATTCGACACAATGAGGTCGTAACGAACATTGCATCGTTGGGCAAAATCAATGAAATTGTCGCGAACAGCGGTGAGTCTGTCGCTCCATCTCGATTCGTTGAAATTAAGCTCAGCCTCCTTGCATGCGTCTTCGTCGATTTCCACTGCTTCAATTATTGCCGACTCATTACGCTGCGCTACCATAAGGGCAATTAGTCCCGTACCCGTACCCACATCAAGCACACGCAAGGCATTTATGGCACTGCACCATGCCCCGAGCAGCACTCCGTCAGTACCCACTTTCATGGCACTTTTGTCGTTGCTGACTGTGAATTGCTTGAATCTGAAAATTTTCTCTCTCATTGTGCTAAAAATAGAGGATGTGCCGAGCGACACATCCTCTGATTATTAATGTGCTATCAATCATATTAATCAATACTCACCCCATGCCTTTACCTCTATTTCATCGAGCGTGATATCGCAGAATGCGTCGATGAATGCCGATGCCAGTCGGGCATTGGTTATAAGTGGCACATTGAGGTCGATAGCGGCACGTCGTATCTTGTATCCATTGGTCAGCTCAGCCGACGACAAGTTCTTTGGTATGTTCACCACCATGTCGATTTGTTTCTTGTGGAGCATGTCGAGTGCCTGAGGCTGCTTGTCGCTCTCACTTGGCCAATATACGCGAATTGCCGGTATGCCGTTGTCGTTGAGATAGGTATGCGTTCCGCCGGTAGCATAGAGCGAGTACCCTTTCTCATAGAGTTTCTTGGCGGCATCGAGCATTGAGGCCTTTTGCTTGGGTCCTCCTGTGCTCAACAGGATGTTCTTTTGTGGAATCTTGTATCCCACCGAAAGCATCGACTTCAATAGGGCCTCCGATGTGTTCTCTCCGAGGCACCCTACCTCACCTGTCGACGACATGTCGACACCGAGCACCGGGTCGGCACCTTGCAGGCGCGAGAATGAGAATTGCGATGCCTTTATTCCCACATAGTCGAGATCGAAGGCATTCTTGTTGGGCTTCTCCACGGGAATACCGAGCATTACCTTGGTCGCTAAGTCTATAAAGTTTATTTTAAGCACTTTCGACACGAATGGGAAGCTGCGCGAGGCTCGCAAGTTACATTCTATCACTTTAATATCATTGTTCTTGGCGAGATACTGGATGTTGAATGGCCCTGAAATGTTAAGAGCCTTAGCTATCTGTCCGCTAATCTTCTTGATGCGGCGGATGGTTTCAACATACAGCTTCTGCGGCGGGAACTGAATGGTAGCGTCGCCTGAGTGCACTCCGGCAAACTCTATGTGCTCTGATATGGCATATAGTTTAATCTCTCCGTTCTGTGCCACGGCATCCCATTCAATCTCTTTGGCGTTCTGGATGAATGAGCTCACCACTACAGGGTGCTGTTTCGATACATTGGCGGCAAGTTTCAGGAATTTCTCGAGCTCCTCATCGTTGGAGCACACATTCATTGCCGCGCCTGAGAGCACATACGATGGTCGAACAAGAACAGGATATCCCACTTCGTCGACAAAGTCGTTTATATCCTTAAGTGATGTCAGCTCTCGCCAACGCGGCTGGTCGATACCGAGCGAGTCGAGCATTGACGAGAATTTATGGCGGTCCTCGGCATTGTCGATACACTTGGCGCTCGTTCCGAGAATGTTCACCTTCTGCTCATCGAGTCGGGTCGCGAGGTTATTCGGAATTTGGCCGCCTGTCGATAGAATCACTCCGTGAGGCTGCTCAAGCTCTATGATATCCATCACGCGCTCAAATGTCAGCTCGTCGAAGTATAGGCGATCGCACATGTCATAATCGGTGGAGACGGTCTCGGGATTGTAGTTGATCATCACTGATCGCCAGCCCTCCTTTTTCACCGTGAGTAGCGCATTTACGCTACACCAGTCGAACTCCACGGAACTGCCAATGCGATATGCGCCTGAGCCGAGTACCACTATCGAGCGGTGGTCGTGCAGATATGTCACATCGTTCTCGGTGCCATTGTAGGTTAGATAGAGATAATTGGTCTGTGCCGGATATTCCGCAGCAAGCGTGTCGATTTGCTTAACCACGGGGCGTATGCCAAAATTTTTTCGTAATTGTCGCACCATGAGGTTCGCATTTGCGGCATCCGTCATCTCAGCCTTTAGCACAGCTCGTGCAATTTGGAAATCGGAGAATCCCTGTGATTTCGCCTGGCGAAGAAGCTCAACAGGAACCTCTGATAGCTCATTATAGCCCTCGAGCTCGATTGCCGTGTCGGCAATGTTTTGTAACTTTTGCAGGAACCAACGGTCGATTTTTGTCAATTGGTGGATTTGTTCCACTGTGTAGCCTGCTCTGAATGCGTTTTCTATCACAAAAATGCGTTTGTCGGTTGGCTCTTTCAAGGCTTTGTCGATATCGGCGACATTAAGTGGCTTGTTCTCGATGAAACCGTGCATCCCCTGCCCTATCATGCGTAATCCTTTTTGGATCACCTCCTCAAAAGTGCGGCCGATTGCCATAACCTCGCCAACAGATTTCATCGAGGAGCCAATCTCGCGGTTCACTCCGTGGAATTTGCCAAGATCCCAACGCGGAATCTTGCACACTATATAGTCAAGTGCCGGCTCGAAAAATGCCGACGTCACTTTTGTCACTGAGTTCTTTAGGTCGAAAAGTCCGTAGCCAAGGCCCAATTTTGCCGCAACGAATGCCAATGGATATCCTGTTGCTTTCGATGCGAGTGCCGAGCTTCGGCTCAATCGGGCATTTACCTCAATCACACGATAGTCCATCGACTTTGGATCGTAGGCATATTGCACATTGCACTCTCCCACGATGCCGATGTGGCGTATGATCTTTATGGCAAGCTCGCGCAGCAGATGATAGTCGTCGTTGGATAGCGTCTGCGATGGAGCCACCACTATGCTTTCCCCGGTGTGGATGCCAAGCGGGTCGAAGTTCTCCATATTGCACACCGTGATGCAATTGTCATAGCAGTCGCGCACTACCTCATATTCTACCTCTTTCCATCCTTTCAGCGACTTCTCAATCAGCACTTGCGGTGAGAATGAGAGTGCTTTTTCCACGAGTGTGGTCAATTCCTCCTTAGTGTCGCAGAATCCGCTGCCAAGGCCTCCGAGAGCGTATGCCGCACGCACGATGACCGGATAACCTAAAGCCTCAGCGGCATTCACGGCGTCGGCCACGCTGCTCACAGCCTCGCTTTTTATGGTTTTTACGCCGATTTCATCGAGTTTGTTGACGAAAAGCTCGCGATCCTCGGTGTCCATAATAGCCTGAACAGGAGTTCCAAGCACTTCCACATCGTATTTTTCAAGAATACCCTGTTTGTGGAGCTCAACGCCGCAATTAAGGGCCGTCTGTCCGCCGAAAGCGAGCAGAATGCCTTGTGGGCGCTCCTTTGCAATGACTTTCTCCACAAAATAGGGAGTCACCGGCAAGAAATATATTTTGTCGGCAATTCCGTCGGAAGTCTGCACGGTCGCTATGTTTGGGTTGATGAGAATAGTCTCGATAGATTCCTCTTTTAGTGCTTTCAGAGCCTGTGAGCCCGAGTAGTCAAATTCACCCGCCTCACCTATTTTCAATGCTCCTGAACCAAGTAATAATACTTTCTTGATATTTTCCTTCTTCATAATGTAGATGCACTAAATTATAGTAACTCAATAAATTTATCAAAAATAAACTCTGTGTCGGTAGGCCCGCTGCATGCCTCGGGGTGGAACTGCGCCGAGAAGAATGGCTTGCTCTTGTGGCGAATGCCCTCGTTGGTGTCGTCGTTCATATTGATGAAAAGCGGCTCCCAATCGGCTCCGAGAGTCTTATTGTCGACGGCGAATCCATGGTTTTGCGAGGTGATGAAACAACGGTTTCCTCCTACCTCCCTTACCGGTTGGTTGTGGCTTCGATGTCCGTATTTCAGCTTGTAGATTTTTGCTCCGGCAGCTTTCGATAGCAATTGGTTGCCCATGCATATACCACAGATAGGCTTGTCGCCGGCAATAGCCTTTCTTATGTTAGCCACAGTCTCCTCGGCGAAATCAGGATTGCCTGGACCGTTGGAGATGAACAGGCCGTCGTAGTCAATAGTGGTGAAATCATAATTCCAGGGAACTCTCACCACCTTCACGCCTCTATTGACGAGGCAGCGGATAATATTGAACTTTACGCCGCAGTCGACGAGAACCACCGTCTTGTCGCCTTCGCCATATTCCAGAACCTCCTTGCAGCTCGTCTTTGCCACAAGATTCTCCTTGTTGGGGTCTTTGAAGTCGATGTCGCCACAGCCTTCGATTACTATTTTGCCAAGCATTGATCCGCTCTCTCTTAGCCGCTTTGTCAGTGCCCGGGTATCTATTCCACAGAGTCCAACAACCTTTTCCTCCTTTAGCCAGTCGCTCAGGCTTCTGTCGGCTTGCCAATGGCTGTAGTCCCAAGAATAGTCCTGACACAAAATTGCCTCGCAATGGATCTTCTCGCTCTCGAAGTGAGCGCACATCTTTTCATCGCCGTTCCGTGGCGGTACGCCATAATTGCCGATAATAGGATAGGTTGTCACTAATATCTGACCGGAATAAGAGGGGTCGGTAAGGCTTTCAGGATAGCCGGTCATCGCGGTGCTGAACACCACTTCTCCTGCGCATGGTTTTTCAAAACCGAATGATTGACCTTCAAAAATTGTTCCGTCTTCCAGCGTGAGGACGGCTTTCTTTGTTTGTCGCATACGATAGAGTGTAGTTTTTGATAAATTTTTTGGTTTTTCAAGATTCTATCGTGAAAACCGTGCAAAGTTAAGCAATTTCAGGCATATCTACAACTATTAATAGCCTAATGACGTTAAAATAAATCGGAATGAAATCATTTGGGCTCGCCGCACGTGCTGCTGATGAAAAAAACATTCTCAAAATTGATTTTTATTCACTATATTTGCAGGCGAATTTGGCAATCACGATGTCGCAAAGGGGCAATAAGCCATCGTCGGAATGCCTCAGAATAAAGATGACTGTATATAAATTAAAATTATTGTATGTTTGATAAATTTGATTTTCAAGCGTGTGCAAGCGCATTTATTGTGTTATTCGCGGTAATTGATATTATCGGTTCGATACCTATTATTCTTACGTTGAAAGAGAATGGACGCACTGTCGATGCGACTAAGGCCACATTAATCTCTTTTGCGCTGATGGTGGCATTCTTTTATGCAGGTGATTTGATGCTGAAGCTGTTCAGTGTCGACATTGCCTCGTTTGCAGCCGCCGGTTCTTTGATTATATTCTTTTTTGCCCTTGAGATGATTCTCGACGTGGAGATTTTCAAGAACCAGGGCCCTATAAAGTCGGCCACTCTCGTGCCGCTCGTGTTCCCATTGCTGGCCGGCGCAGGTGTGTTTACCACGCTAATATCGCTGAAAGCCGAGTATGCCGACGTCAATATCATTATAGCACTCATCCTAAATATGATTTGGGTATATGTTGTAATCAAGATGACAAAGCATATCGAGCGGCTTCTCGGACGTGGCGGCATATACATTATTCGAAAGTTTTTCGGAATTATCCTATTGGCAATAGCCGTTAAGCTCTTTACGGCCAATTTTGCCCAACTTTGGGGTGTCTGACTACCCGATATCGGTTAATAAACTATAATGTTGTTGGCGGAGAACTATTAAATTACTATTTTTGCAGTGACAAGGGGGTGCCGCATGGCTGAGATTATACCCTATGAACCTGAACCGGATAATGCCGGCGTAGGGAGTTGTTCATATCGTAATTAAAATATCTTGCTTTCTGTGGGCACTTCCCATATATTTGAAATATATGAGAAGAACTTATTACAAATCTTTGACAATAGCAGGTTCTGATTGCAGTGGCGGTGCCGGCGTTCAGGCCGATTTGAAGACATTCTCGGCGTTGGGCGTCTATGGTATGAGTGCTGTCACGGCTATTACGGCTCAAAACACGCTTGGAGTTTATGATATTATGGCAGTTACTCCATTGGTCGTAGGCCGGCAGATTGATGCGGTATTCGACGACATTCGCCCCGATGCGGTGAAAATAGGAATGCTTTTCAACAAGGAGATTATTGATGTGGTGGCCGACAAGCTGAGGGAAAACAGTGCCGTGAATGTGGTGCTCGACCCCGTGATGATTTCCACCTCGGGAAGCTGCTTGCTGCGTGAGGATGCTATCGACTCTATGATAGAGCGTCTTTTTCCTATTGCCGATATCAGCACCCCAAATCGTCATGAGGCCGAACATATTGCGTCGATGAAAATCGAGTCGTTTGCCGACATGCTCATGTGTGGCAGTAGAATCTTGGATATGGGAGCAGGAGCTGTGTTGATTAAAGGCGGGCATTTCGATGTTGACGATATGACGGATTATCTATTCGCTCCCGGTTTGATTGAGCCATTGAAATTCACGTCCCGTCGTGTTCCGTCGCGAAATACACATGGAACCGGATGTACGCTCTCGTCGGCGATAGCGGCTTATCTTTCGCTTGGATATGAGCTTGTCGATGCCGTTGGTCGGGCCAAGGAATATCTTTCCAACGCTCTGAGCCATGGTGCCGACATTGCCATAGGTGGCGGTCATGGACCTGTGAATCACTTTTATGAACCTCACAAATTAAATATAAAGCAATTATGATAAGGATTTTCATAAACGACAAGGAGTATAAGATCAATGAGTATGGCACTGTGGCCGATGCTCTCGATTTAGTGATGGGAATGTCGAAGCGTGGTATTGCAGTGGCATTGAACAATGATGTCTTGCCAATGTCGGAGTGGAATGTGCGCAAGCTGAACGACGGCGACCGAATTACAATTATAAAGGCTTTCTATGGAGGCTGACGTGATATGAGACTGATAGCCATTACTCCTGAAATCAATGTGCGACACGAGGAGGCTTTTATCGCCCACATTCTCGATGCCGGATTCAATTGCGTGCATGTGAGAAAGCCGGCGTTTTCGTCGAGTGATATGCGGCAATATTTGGACCGGATTCCGCAGGTATATCATGGTCGTCTTAAATTGCACTCTTGTTTTGAGCTTGCAGCCGAGTATGCTGTCGGCGGGTTGCATTTGAACCGCCGTTGGCCCATGGTGCCTCAGAAAATTGCAAGTCGTGGCTTTAAGGTGAGCAAGTCGTGCCACTCGATTGATGAGCTAGCCGATAGCAAGAGCTATGAATATGTGTTCTTGAGTCCAATCTTCGACAGCATATCCAAGATTGGATATTCGGCAAAATTCGATATTGAGGAATTGGGTAGATACTTTATAGAATCAGGTTGCGGAAATGTGGTGGCACTGGGAGGAGTACGGCCGGAATATTTGCCTATTCTCAGCAAATGCGGATTTCATGGTGCCGCTTTCCTTGGTTATCTGTTTGGCGCCGATAGTTTGGCCCATCTCGACAATTTATTGAATAAAATAACTGTATAATCATAATTATTAATATGCTACAATTTATCACAAATGCCGATAATGCAAGCGATATAGTCGGTCAGGTCAAGGATGTTATCGCAGGCGGATGCCGATGGGTGCAACTCCGGATGAAAAACGCCTCAAAAGAGGAAATAATGCCTGTGGCAGAGCAGCTTAAGAAAATTTGTACCGACAGTGAGTGCATACTCATAATAGACGATCATGTGGATATAGCAAAGGAGCTTGCGCTTGATGGGGTGCATCTCGGCAAGACCGATATGAATCCTGCCGAGGCGAGGGCCATTCTCGGTGCGAATCCGATTATAGGTGTTACGGCAAACACATTTGCTGACATTGAGGCGTATTCAAGCCTTGATGTGGATTATGTGGGTCTCGGACCATTCAGATACACTACCACAAAGAAGAACTTAAGCCCTATATTGGGTATTGATGGCTATAAGGCTATCATGCAGCAGTGTGCCGAAAACGGCATATACCTGCCGGTTGTAGCGATAGGAGGAATTGGATATGCCGACATACAGGCCGTCATGAACACCGGTGTGCATGGCGTGGCAGTCTCAGGCTCGCTGATTAATGCCGAGAGCACGGTCGAAGCGACGAGGGCTATGATTGATTTGCTGTCGACAATTGTCGAACGGCGAAAAAACATATAAGGAAATCAAATAATAACAAGATGATAATGGATAAACTGACTATTGGCAATAGAGAGTTCAATTCGAGGCTCTTTGTCGGGACGGGAAAATTCTCGTCGAATCAACTTATGCTTGATGCCATTATTGCCTCCGAATCGGAGATGATTACTGTGGCAATGAAGCGCATAAACATGGATAGTGATGCCGATGACGATATGCTGAGGCATATCAACCGCGATGCTGTCCAATTCTTGCCAAACACATCGGGTGTAAGGGATGCCGAGGAGGCCGTTTTTGCGGCCAAACTGGCCCGTGAGTGTTTTGGCACCAATTTTATCAAATTGGAGATTCACCCAAATCCGAAATATCTCCTTCCCGATCCCGTTGAGACGCTTAAGGCTACTGAGGAGCTTGTGAAACTCGGATTTATCGTTCTTCCCTACATCCAAGCCGACCCTGTGCTATGCAAGCGTCTTGAAGATGTAGGCACTGCTGCCGTGATGCCGCTTGGTGCGCCTATTGGTACCAACAAAGGCCTGAAAACTCGCGATTTGCTCGAGATTATAATTGCCGAGAGCAATG
>JBJEKJ010000060.1:0-1998 GCA_051878575.1 Muribaculaceae bacterium
AAGGCAATGAAAAGAACATTCCAACCTTCCAACAGAAAGAAAGCAAATAAGCATGGTTTCCGTCACAGAATGAAGACTGCCGACGGTCGTAAAGTTTTGGCTCGCCGTCGTGCGAAAGGCCGTTACAGCTTGACTGTTTCCGACTCTGTTTCGAAGTAATCCGGGCGATTACTGTCGATAATTGGCGCACGCCATGCGTGCAAATTATAGTATGCCGAGGTTCCGTATGGGATTTCGGCGTAATTTTTTTTGGGGGGGGTGCGTGATGCTCCGCCGTGCCGGGCTGCCGAGAAGGGTGTAGGCATAAAAAAAGTCACCGCTCGCGATGCAGTGACTTCTTTTATCGTTGTTGAGGTGTGATTACTTAACCACGCGGCGCTCTTTGATACGAGCTTTCTTGCCAGTGAGGTTACGCAAGTAATACAATTTAGCACGGCGAACTTTACCATACTTGTTGACCTCAATGCTGTCGATGAATGGTGAGTCCATAGGGAAGATACGCTCTACGCCAATGTTGTCGCTCATCTTGCGCACTGTGAAGCGTTTCTTCTTACCTTCGCCTGAGATGCGGATAACTACGCCTTTGTAAATCTGAACACGCTCCTTGTTACCCTCTTTGATGCGGTAAGCTACAGAGATAGTATCGCCGGGACCGAATTCCGGAAATTCCTTGGCAGTTGCAAATGCCTCTTCTGCGATTTTAATTAAATCCATTTTCTTATAGATAGTTATTAGTTTATATAAACTCTTCTCGCAATATAACAAGCCACACGTATTTTCTTGCCAGAGATTACGAAAAGCGGTGCAAAGTTAGCTAAAAATTTCCGAATTACCAAATCTTTTTTTTCGTCCTCGCCGGCGATTTCGGGCACGAAATGGCGCGGCTTGTGGCATTGTAATGAATGGCGCGGCGCTATGGCGTGGCTACTTGCCGTATTGCTCGAGGTAGAGGCGGCAAGCCTGATCGAGCTCGGCATACCACTCCTCGCCGAAGCGGCGTATGAGCGGCTCTTTCAGGAATTGATACAGCCGCACGCCTTTCAGCCGGCCGAGTGCCTCGGCGGCTTTGCATATTTTCCAGCGGTGGAAATTAACCGACGTGAACCGGGCGTACTGTGTGAGCCTTAGCGGGTATAGATGGCACGATATGGGCTTATAGAAGTCGATGCGCCCCTGGCGGTAGGCTCGCTCGATGGCACATTGGCACATTCCGCCTTCGGCAAAGCAGGTGAACACGCAGTTTTTGCCGTCGATGATTTGCGTCACGAGGTCGCCCTCCTCGTCGATATATCCCACACCCTCCTCTTTTATCACTTTTTGTGCCTGAGGCATGAGGTCGTCCCATATCTCGGGTAGAATCTCCTTAAGTTTGTCGTATTCCTGCTTGGTGATTGGCGCTCCGGCATCGCCTTCGATGCAACATTCGCCGAGACAGGCTTCGAGGTCGCACAGGAAGAAGCGCTCTACTATATCGAGGCTCACCAAGGTGTCTTGTATTTGTAGCATCCTATATGTTTCGGTTGTTATTCTGTGTAAAAAACTGTTATATGGTGCGCTATCATGCTTTTGGGGCATGTGGCATTCTCTTATCTTGTGATGGAGAAAGTATCGAGTGAATGATTTATTGCTTGCGGGGGTCGTCGATAAGCCACTCGGTGATGGTGTGCTCGTCGGTGCTGAAGTTGATGCCCACCTTGATGATGGGGAGGCTCAGCTGCCGGAAGCGCGCCGGGTAGTTCTTGTCGTCGATCTGCGCCATAGCCTCGGCCGCCGACTTGTTGATTTTCAGCTCCACGAGATAGAGGGCATATTCTGTGCGCATCACCATGTCGACGCGTCCGGTGGCTGTGCGCACCTCCACGTCGACCAAATATCCGAGCAGCGAGAACAGCACGTACAGTAGTTGCTGGTAATGGCCCTCGTAGCCGGTGTTGTCGCACTGCGGCACGGTGAGCAGGTATTCCCGGAGAAGCTGAAGCGCCTCGTCGAACCGGTCCT
>JBJEKJ010000061.1:0-8653 GCA_051878575.1 Muribaculaceae bacterium
TACCAGGGCACTCCGCCATATTCCACATTCAAAATATAGTAGTCGTAGCAGCGAATCACGCGAGCCTCGGCGGCATATTGTGCTGCAAGTTTCGGGTCGATGGCAGGAACACTCTGAATGTGGTCGACCACGCTGTTGCAGTCGAAAATGTGGTGATAATACATTCCCCAGTTACCCCAATCGACAGTGGTAGTCTGGGTTCCGCGAAGCAGTCCCACAACGAAGCGCGATGGCTCGCGGTCAATTTGGCTTCCCATATTTTCAGGCCAGTTGTTTCCACAATCAGCCCATACATTTCTGAATGGCATATAGCAGCCTCTCACCACTGCGCTTGCAGTGGTAGGGTCGCTCCACACGCTCTCTGATGAAAGCTCTGATTTCGACTTCAAGTCCATATCCACGCAAGAGGAAAGTGCAAGAGCGCTCACCACTGCTGTCAATGCTATTTTTCTTAATATATTGTATTTCATAATCATTACGTATTTAACAGGTTATTAGAATGTTACGTTCAATCCAAATGTAAAGTCACGCATCGGGGCATATCCGTCACCGCTCATCATTTCAGGGTCAAGACCTTTGAATTTAGTGATAGTCAGCACGTTCTCAATCGAGACGTAGAGGCGTGCATTCTGCATAAGGGCAGCCTTTGCCCACTTCTTAGGCAGTGAGTAGCCCAGAGTGATGCTCTTCAGCTTCAGGTAGTTGCCGTTTTGGAGCTTCCACTCGGCAGTTGCCGCATTTTGTCCTGTATCGTTCATCACGAGGCGAGGATTGGCTGAACCGATATTAGTGCGCGGGTCGGAGGGATTCTCGGGGTCGTAGAAATAGTGGTCGTTGGCAACGTCGAGACCGATACCGTAGCCCTTAGTCATCGAAGTGGAGTTCTGCGACTGCGACCAGTAGTAGATCTTGAAGCCTGCGGCACCGGTCCAGTTCATAGCGAAGTCGAAATCCTTCCACTTCAAGTAAGCCTGCAAGCCGTAGTAGTATTTCGGTGTGCTTGAGCAGCCGCAGAAGTCGCGGTCGTAGGTGTCGCCGTATGTTCCGTCGCCATTGATGTCGGCATACACATAGTCACCATACCAAATATTCTGCTTTCCAATGCTCGTACCGGGAAGAAGCTTGTATCCGGCATCAATCATAGCTTGTGCCCATGCCAAATCCTGCTCCGTGCGAATCATACCGTCTTTCGGACCTCCGTTGATGCCATCGGCAGCAAAGCCGTTGCCCGAGCCATGATAAGTCTTCAGCATATAGTATTCATCAATCATGTGACCGTTAACGCGCACTGAGTGACCGCTATCGTCTGCTACGTCACCGAAGTTGGTGTAATATGTGCGATTTCCGTTCTCGTCGGTTCGCCACTCGCGCACCAAGTCGCCCTTGAGCTGTGTGATTTTGTTGCGGTTGAACGAGAAGTTACCTGTTACTCCATAGCTGATGTCGCCTATGCGGTCGTTCCATCCAAGTGTGATTTCAAATCCCGAGTTGTTCACCTCGGCAAAGTTCTGCATGGGTGCATAGTAGTCGGAAAGTGTAGGTTGCATGTGTGCTGCATAAAGAATACCATCGGTCTGCTTGTTATAGTATTCGATAGTTCCCGAGAGGCGAGAGTTAAGCACTGCAAAGTCAAGACCCACATTTGTCACGGCAGTAGATTCCCAGCGCAGAGCTGTATTTGGAAGATTATACATGCGGAATCCTGATATATGTTCGCCACCGAGGGTGTAATATGCTACGCCGTAGGTCGATTGCCAAGTGTAGTTGCCTATTGAGTTGTTACCGAGCTTACCCCATGATAAGCGCAGCTTCAAGTTGTTTAGCCAGTTCACATTGCCCATAAATTCCTCTTGTGTGATGCGCCAACCCGCCGAGAACGAGGGGAACGTACCCCAGCGGCTCTTGGGAGCGAATCGCGACGAACCGTCGCGGCGCACGTTGGCTTCAAAGAGATAGCGGTCGTCGAAGGCGTAGTTCACACGTCCGAACCAAGAGCGCGAAGCACACTCAGTGGTGAATCCGCCTATCGACTGAGCTGTAGTAAGGGCATCATAGTCAGTGAGTTCAAAATTGAGGATTCCCATCTTCTGAGCCTTGAGATATTCATTCCACAGGCGATATTCCTCATAACCGCCCATCACAGCCACATCGTGCTTGCCGAATTTATGGTTGTAGCGTAGAATGTTGGTAAATTTCCATTCTTTATTTATCCATCGCTGGTCGTTGTTTGAATTGTTTGACATTGTCACCTCATTAGGCTTAATCGATGACTCAAGATCGCGCTGGAAGCTCTTCGACGGAATATAGCCTGGCGTGAGATATTTGTTTTGCTGTGTGTAGCTGTTGTAGAAGAATTGCGACTGGAAAGTGAAATCCTTTAGGAAATCCACCTGAAGGTAGGGATTCACAGTGATTTTTTCCTGCTTCTGCCAGCCGAGTGCAGTTTCAACCGTTCTTACAGGGTTATGCACTGTTCCCTCCTCCTCTGGAGTTTCCTGGCTTCCATACCAGCCGTCGTAGTAGGGATAAACGCCCGCAACGGTCTTCTTCATATCGTCGCCCCAGAGCATGGCAATGTCGTTGGCGTCCATGTCGGTGTGGTATCCGTAAGCCTTTACGCCAAGTGTCAGGAAATCCTTCACCTTGGTTTCTACCGATGTGCGCAGATAGAATTTCTGCATTCCCGAATTGCTCACCAGACCGGGATTGTTGAGATATGTTCCCGACATTGAGTAGCTTGTCTGCTTCTCCTTGCCAAGCAGTGAGATTGTGTGCTCCTGCATGAGAGCCGGCTTGTAGATTTCCTTATACCAGTCGGTATTAGGATAAGCCACATAGTTGGGATAGCCGCTCTCAGAGATGCCATCAGGATTGGCGGCCGCGGCACGCCATGCATCGATGGTACTCTGCGAGAAATATGGTGTCTGGTTAGTGTTTTCACACGCCTCATTCATAAGCTCCATGTAGTCGGCATAGTTGGTCACCTGCTTGTGTCGCTTAGAGGTGGTCTCGTATGTGAGACGGCCCGAATATGATATGCTGATGTGTCCGGCCTCGGCATTCTTGGTGGTAATAAGTATAACACCGTTTGCACCACGGTTACCGTAGATGGCGCATGATGCTGCGTCTTTCAGCACTGAGATTGAAGCCACATCGTTTGGGTTGATGTCACTGAGAGCCATTTCCATGCCATCAATGAGAATGAGCGGTGCAGCATTGTTGAGTGTACCGATACCACGGATAAGAATCGACGAGTTCTCGGAGTTTGGCTGGCTGCTTGTGCTCATCACGTTCAATCCGGCAGCTGCTCCGGCAAGTGCCTGTGAGAGGTCGGTGAATGGGCGTGACTTTGACTGCTCGGCTACATCTACCGATACCACTGCACCGGTGAGGTTCACCTTCTTCTGCTGTCCGTAACCCACAACCACCACTTCCGAAAGCATCTCTGAGTCTTCAACGAGTGTAGTGAGAATGTTGTGGTTCTTTCCCACTTTCACCGTCTGGGTGGCGTAGGAGATAAAGCTGATTTCAATCGACTCATTGGGGGCGGCTGCAAGATGCCACTTGCCGTCGATGCCGGTGATAGTGCCGCGGTTGGTGCCTTTCACTCGCACTGTGGCTCCCACCACAGGCTCACCGGTTTCATCGGTCACCACGCCGCTCACCTGATTGGCAGGGCGAGCCTCGCTTGTAGCTGCGGGAGCAGGAGTCGCGGGCGTTATCACGATATTTTTCCCGTTGATTTTGTACGTCACATTCTGTCCGGCAAGAATCTGCTCCACTGCCGACGAAAGCGACGTTGCTTTCACGCTTATCCGCTTGCCGGTGTCGAGGTCGCCCACCTGATATACAAACGAATACCCTTGGTTTTTCAATTCGCTGATAGCCTGCTTCACCGTCGTCTGCGGTAAATCCACGTTCACCTTCTGCGCTATCGCCGAAAGTGATGCCGTGAGCATCAGCATGCTGATGAATAGAATTTTTTTAATCATAATGAAGTATTTAAGTTTTAGGTGTATGTTTCTGTTTTAGCCTGTCGCCGGGAAATGCGTCAGTAAAGAGTTATTTCCTTGCCTTTGATGGAATAACTGATGCCGCTGACGGTGCAGATACTCTTGATGATTTCCTCAATGGTCTGCTCGTCGCGCGTGAAGTTGCCATATATTCGCTGACTCTTGATCGAGTCGCGTGCAATGTTGATATTCACGTTGTAGTTACGCTCAAGGCTCTTCATAATGTCGGTAATCAGCTCCTCGTCGAAGAAAAGGTAGCCGTTCACCCACTGTGAGGCATTTTCGGCCTCTATGTTGTCGATTTTCATGCGGCCGGTGGTCTTGTCGTAGAGAAGTCGCTGGTTTGGCACAAGCGTATTCTCGGGTGTCTTGCCTGCAAGTGCCACTTCCACTCCGCCTTCGAGCAGTGTCACCACAGCCTCATCATCATCTTGATAGTTGCGGAGGTTGAATTTTGTTCCTATGTCGTAAACGTCGATATTACGTGTTTTTACCACAAATGGCATATTTTCGTCGTGCTTCACTGTGAAGAATGCCTCGCCATCGAGACGCACGTAGCGGTTGCTCACGCCGTAGCTTTGCGAATAGACCAAGCGTGAACCGGCATTTAGATTCACCTCGGTGCTGTCGGGCAATAGCATGGTGGAGTGTGAGCCGAAAGGCACTTCCACCACAATGTCGAGTGACGGCTGGCTGAACGATTTCTGGCCGCTCACAAACGACACTATGCCCACCAATGCCACACACGCTGCCACGGCTGCTATTTTCAGGTAGAAGCGGCGCGAACGCTGCCACCACGAGCGATGTCGGCGCTCATTGATAGCATAGATACGCGACAAGAATTCTTCATAGGCAGCTGTTGTGTCATATTCATAGTCGGCATCACATACCGCAGAGAACCACACCTCGCGCAAATCGGCAAAGTATGCACAGTTGGCATCATCCTCTTTGAGCCATTGCTTCAGCAGCTCCAACGACTCAGGAGTAATGCTCCCCATGAGGTAGTCGATTACTAAATATTCTCCTTTTTCCTTCTCAATCATATCAGTTGAATATATCAGTTGTTTTATTACTTCTCATAGATACTCTTTCAGTTCTTTTCTCAAGTGAGCCAACGCCTGCTTTATGTGATATTTCACAGTGTTGACCGAAATCCCGAGATTTTCAGCAATCTCCATATACGACATCGAGTGATAGCGGCTCAGCATAAACACTCGCTTCGAGTCGATGGGAATGGAGCGTATGGCGGCTTTCACCCGGTCTTCAAGTTCCTGTTCGAGCAAGTGCCCGAGAGGATGCTCATTGGTCTTGGCATTGAGTAAGTCATCGCCCATTTCGGGAAGACTCCTTTCATAGCGGTTCCGGCTGCTGCCTATGAAGTTGATGCAGCGGTTGCGTATTGCTGTGGATAGATACACTCGCAGCGACGTGCGAATGTCGAGCCTCTCGCGCATCAGCCAGAGGTTGAGTATAACTTCGCTCACAATGTCCTCGGCAAGGAGTGAATCGCCCAAATAATTGTAGGCAATGGCACATAGCGTGGAATAGTGCCTTGCAAAGAGTTCTTTGAAGGCACTTTCACGCCCCTCGCGCAGGGCGGCAATCAGTTGCGAGTCGGTTTCAATCATTATCAAGAGTTGATAGCTTCTTTTATTCTATGACAAAATTGGTCACTTAAAGTGTAGTGAAGGAACTGATATTATTTTATCACATTCGTAGCCACTACCACGCTGCAATTTATCGAATCGCCCGAATAATATGTGATAAAATGCTTCTTCCCGCATGCTACGGCATTGGCATTCCCCGAATCCCATGGACGCTGTGTGCCTCCACGGGCTATGATTCTTGATTCGGGCCACGACTCGGGTGCAGTGAAGATTTCTTCAACATCGGCCACTCTCACTTTGAGCAGTCCCGGTCCTCGCTGATAGTAATAATTATAGATTTTGCCCGAAGTCTTGTCGAAAATTAGCGATGGTGTCGATGCACTCACGTCGGTGATATTGGTGCGATGTTTTGTCCAAGTTTTGCCCCAATCGGTCGATGTGAGTTGGAACTGGCAGCCGGTATTGCCTTCGCTGCGGGCTATTGCAAGCAAGCGTCCGTCGCCAAGCACTGCTACTGAAGGCTCTGTCGGCCATTCGTTGATTTTCAGCCCGTCCTCTATCACTCGTTGCTTCCAAGTCTTGCCGTTGTCGGTGCTTATGAGTATTCCCCAGCTCTTGTTGGCTTTTTCGTAGCTGTAATCGTCGGAAAACCACAGACAAGCCATCGCATCGGGAGTGTGGAATATATCGGTTACCTGCATCGGCTTTGGGTTGAGGTAGGGAGCAGACAAAAGCTCGAAGTTCTCACCGTCGGAGGTGCGATAGAGAGCCATGCGGCAATCAGTATCGAGTCGCCTTATCCAGAACAGTGTATTTCCTTCGGCATCAGTGCCTTTGCCTATCGACGAGGTGCCATAGCTATCGTTGATGTCAATAAGAACCTTCTTCGACCAGCTCTTTGCTCCATCATCGGAGTATCGTGCATAGGCTGCACGCCCCTTCTCCCAGGGGTCGTGGTGCTTGCCTATGGTGTAGATGCACACCAACCGGTTCCCTACCGGCTGAATCATCGGCCAGCAGTTGTAGCCGGGGTCGCTATCCACTTCTTGCACTTTCTGTCCGCAAGCCGTGGCAGTGCTGCCAATGGCAAGAAGGATTGCTAAAAAGGTTTTTTTCATTATCGATGCTTTTTTATTAAAAAGTTGCGCCCGGACGCTCACATTTGAAGAGCATAAGTGTCCGGACGCAAGCCTAATATCACAATCTATTATCGCTTAATACATGTCGTCATTCCCGTCTGCTGTATCGCTATCGTTGATAGGAGCACCACTGCCCATAAGCAATTCTTTCTGGCAATTAAGCGCCATAATTTCGATTTCGGGTTCAATATATACCTTTTTCATTATTTATACTTTTTTGTATTAATTTCTGTTTTGGATTATTTCACTATGATTTTCTTGCCGGCTTGCAAGTAGAAGCCCGAAGTAGGATTCTCAACTCGGCGTCCGCTAAGGTCGTAGACAGGCTCATTGAGTTGCGAAGCATCTTCAATCTCTATTCCCTCTACATGTGTGGGCTTAGGATTGATTGCAAATCCTTGTATAGCGGCTGCTTGAGCTACAGGAACCTTCAGATAACCCTTGTTGGGAGTAGCATTAATGAGCGTACCTTCAGCATCGCCCCAGTAGAATCCAAGTCCGGTCTTGTTGCTGTTATTGTTGTAGGCAAGGCGATAGAGATTATTATTGGAGTCTTTTTTCACCGTAGCGGCAAGAGCCGGAGTGGCTACGAGCTGATTGTCGGCTGCCGGAGTGAGAGTGCATTGGTTGTTGGGAACGGCATTGAAAGTAGCAGCCTTAGTTCTTACAAGGACAGCCTCGCCGCGAGCAACCCAATTATTGGCACGCTTGGTTAAATCGAGGATATTGCCGCTGACGTTCACGTTGAGCACCTCAATTTCTTCTGCACCAGCAGCTTGAAGTTCCACGTCGCTGTATGTATTGCTATAAGTAGCATAGTACCAATCGGAAGCGTCGTCCTTCACGGCAGTGACTTCCGCACTTGCCTCAGTGTGAGAAGGTGTGTACATATAGACTCCATCGATAGCAAACTTTGCATTATGGCCGCAAGTTTCAGCAGGATTTCCACCATCGGCATAGTCTTGACCTATTGCAGAGGGCTCAAAGCCAATGATGTGGTTGATTGTAGCATCTTCAGAGAAACGATTGTAATCGAGTTTATAGCCTTTTTCTGCTAACAACTTTTCAAGTTCACCAATCGTTATATCAACTGCCACCCATTTATCCTGAACAAAAGTTCCAAGTATAGGAAATTTGCTATTTTCATCAACATTTGAATTAAGTACAAATTGTGCATCTAATAATTTGTCGGCGTCGTTATCAGAACGTCTAAGGAAATGAATATTAGTGTTATAACCACACAAAGCTCCTGAATTTACCCAAAATGCAGCATGAATATGTGAATCAGGATTTATATGGGCTAAATTAATAGTAGCATTATTATTATTGAGATATTCTCCAGCCCACCATTGCCACCAATTTCCATATATTTCGCAAACTGTCCGATTGCTATCTTCGATGCCTCCTAAATTCGTCCAATTCTCCATGCCATAGCTCCAGTCAGCACCACCAACATTGCCGCCATTTCCCCAAGAGATATTTGCATCTCCTTTGTAGTTATTTAAAGTAACCCCTGCGGTAGTTTCAATTTTTGAAATATCGGTTGGGTTAAGTACAAATACATCGATTGTCCCGGCACCATTAAGAGTAGTTAAAGCCTCCGCTACACCAGTCCCTGTAGTCTCAGTAACATAAGGCTGTGCGAATGCACTACCGCCGAACGCAATCAAGGCGGACAAAAAGAATGATAACTTTTTCATGATTTTGAAAATAAATTTAGAAAAACGGGAGATTAATGTTATAACACATATTATCCCCCGATAAAAGATTTATAATAGATAATTATTTAACAAGCACTTTGGTAGTGTTTCCATTAGATTTTGCAACGTAAACACCTGCTGCCAAGCCTTCGGTGCTGATGATGTTGCTCTTGGTGCTGCCTACGAGCACGCCT
>JBJEKJ010000062.1:0-34880 GCA_051878575.1 Muribaculaceae bacterium
TTTCGCTAATCACCAAATTTACAAATAGTTATAATTCATCGAACTCACGTTACTTAGCACTCTCGCGCTTGCCACAAGCGCGGCGTTAGTGGCCGGAGTATTCCCACTGAGGGAATCGGGCACGAAAATCAAGCAACTCACCCCGACGGAGAGCCGCCAGCGTCCGAGCGACGCCCTCTTTGCCAAGCCGGTAATGGCTCAGGCCGCACCGTCGGCAAAGGCAGCCGAGGCTCCCGAAATCTTCTACGAGGTGCCTTTCAAGCACCTGCTTGGAAAGAATGAGGCCAACATTTGCGCCCAATATGTGTCGTTCGACTCCAACAAAGACACAAAAACGTGGAAAATAGGCGGTTTCAACACCTACTCGGTGTGCATGAAGTCGAAAGACCTTGAGACTTCCGACGATTGGTTGATATCGCCTGCCGTGCACCTACTTGCAGGCAAGACCTACGTTCTGAGCTTCCAACTCGGCTCGGCATTATCCTCGGGCAAGGAGGATAAGATGGCCGTGGCAATAGGCGATGCCCAGACGGTGGAGGCAATGACCACAACCATCCTGCCACTCGCAATAGCCGACAAAGGCTCGACATGGGTCGACGTGCAACAGGACTTCACCGTGGCCGCCGACGGCTACTATCACATCGGATTCCACGCAATCTCCGAGACTGCCAAGTCGGGCAATGCCAAAATCAGCAATTTCTCAATAGAGGACAAAGCCGCGCAGGTGGATCCTCCTGTGGCCGGAACGCTGAGCTACGAGCTTGCCCCCAAAGGTGAGCTTAAGGCCAACGTGACCTATGTGGCTCCAACCAAAGGCATAGGCGGTAGCGACCTTAAAGAGATAACAAAAGTGGAGATTGCCACCAACTGGGTGGTAACCAATACCTTCACCGACGTGAAGCCGGGTGAGACCCTCACTTTCAGCGTGCCGCTGAGCAACAACGCCTACAATAAAATCGAGGCTACCGCCTACGTTGCCGACAAGGCCGGCGAGACGGTGAAGACCGACTACTTCTTCGCCGGGCCCGACAATCCACAGCCTATCACCAACGTGAGGATATCGCTGAGCGACGACATGACCCATGTGAATCTCTCGTGGGACCCGATTAGCGAGGTAGGGGAGAATGGAGGCTACGTCGACGTATCGAAGGCCGTATATTATATTTTCGACGCTTTCGGCTCTTACTACGACCCGGCAATAGCATCAACCACCGAGACGAGCATCTCGCTCGACTACTCCGACGTCACCGAGCAGGATTTCGTGTCGCTGCAAGTGACTGCCGGCATCGACGAGACTTATTACTCGCTTGCCACTACCTCCGACATAGTGGTGGTGGGCAAGCCCGACCCGACACCATTCACCGAGAGCTTTGCCAACGGCTATTACGGCAACGCATGGGTGCTCGACCCGGAGTCGACGTATAGCGACGTGCTCACCGGAATCATCGGCGACAACGAATTGCAGACCAACATCGACTCCGAGGACGCAGAGCCTGAGTATCTCAACTCTCAGGATGCCGACAACGGCTTCTTCTACATACAGCCCATAAAAACCGACGCAATTTTCCGCCTCAACTCGGTGAAAGTCGACATATCGAAAGCCGCCAAGCCGGCACTCGAATTCTACTATCAGGGCATGGGAAGCGCCCTCGACGTGCTCATCGCCGCCGAGAATGGCGAATTTACCGTGGTTAAGACCATCGACCTAAAGGAGGCTCCCACCACCGGTTGGACACTATGCTCCGTCGACCTCACACCATATCTCGGCAAAAAATACATCTGCTTCGGCTTGCGCCTGCGCGCCATCCACAACACCGAGGAGCAGACGTGGAGCGTGCCTATCGACAACATCCGCATCCGCGACCTCGTGGCTTCCGACCTGCGCATAGCTGCCGTCAATGCTCCCGCCAAGGCCGCTGTCGGCGACAACATCGAGGTTAAGGTGAGCGTGGAGAACCTCGGCACCGAGCCCTGCGTAGGAGCCAAAGTGACGTTGAGCAACGAGAATGGCATCATCGGCTCGGCCAACGTGCCCGAGCTCGCACCAAATGCCGTGACTTGCCTGCCTCTCAACGTGCCAACCAACGCAGCCACTGCCGAGAGCACAAAAATCACGGCTACTATCGACTTTGCAGCCGATATGGAGCCTGCCAACAACAGCGCGTCGACAATAGTGAAAATGTCATTCAACGAGTATCCTACCGTAACCGAGCTTGCCGGCTCATCGGCCGAAGGCGTGGCCACACTCACATGGAACGCTCCCGAATACACCGAGCTCACCAAGGGCGGAATTCGCGTTGAGGACTTCGAGAATGAGAGCTACGAGCCGCTTACAATCTCCGATTTCGGCGGTTGGACGCTCTACGACGGCGACAAGAAAAAGACCTACACATTCATGAAAGACTACTACAACCCATACCGCACGCTTCCGATGGCCTATCAGCTATTCGACCCCGTGCTTGCCGGAGTGCCCGACGACTACCTTATCGACATGCCTCCGCACAGCGGAAAAACCCTTCTCGTGGCATGGAGCGCACAAGGACAGAACGACAACTGGCTCATCTCTCCCGAGCTCTCGGGCAAGGCGCAGACCATCAGCTTCTTCGGCAGAAGTTTCACAACAGCCTATGCCGAGTCGTTTGAGGTGCTTTACTCCACCACCGACACCAACCCTGAGTCGTTCACGGTGATTGCCAATGTGGAGAATTATCCCGCCAACAACATGGTGCCCGAGGACTGGACCGAGTTCAAGGCAGCACTGCCCGAAGGCGCAAAGCACTTTGCAATACGCCATAACGCCTACGACACATACGCACTGATGCTCGATGACTTCACATTCGAGGCATCAAGCCCGCTGCCCGCCGACACCAAGCTCGTGGGATACAACGTGTATCGCAACGGCGTGAAGGTGAATGAGGCTCCCGTGACAGCCACCACGGCGACCGACGCTCCCGAGACCGGAACCTACAACTACAGCGTGAGCGCCGTCTACGACCAAGCCGAGTCGAAGGCTTGCGCTCCGGTGAAGATAGCAGTGAACAAGCCCGTGGGCATCGTCGCAGCCTCAGCTGCCGGAATTGTGATAGCAGCCGAGAAGTCGGCGATTATCGTTGAGGGCGCACAAGGAATGCAAATCACCATTGTCGACGTGGCAGGCGCAATGCGCCACATTGCCGTGGCATCGGCAAGCGAGCGCATAGAGCTTCCTGCCGGAGCCTACATAGTGAAAGCCGGCAACACTGTAGCAAAAGTTGTATTACCCTAATTTATAAATACTTTTTCATAAGACCGAGAGATGAAAAGTCTTTAAAACCGGGAGAGCGACATCGTGACTTTGTCGCTCTCCCTTGTTTTATTCTCCTTTATTCACTAATTTTGTACCCGACTTGAAATCAGAATGCGATAACAATGAACGACTGCATCACCCACTCAAAACCACATTATCAGATACTCGACGGACTGCGCGGCGTGGCTGCGCTCATGGTAATATGCTACCATGTGTGCGAAGGTTTTGCCACAAGCCCTGTCGACCAGAATTTCAACCACGGCTACCTCGCCGTCGACTTCTTCTTCGCTCTATCGGGATTCGTGATAGGATATGCCTACGACGACCGTTGGGACAAGGGGCTGACCTCAGGTAAGTTCCTTCTGCGACGCCTCACGCGCCTGCACCCCATGGTGATTCTCGCGGCGCTGACGGGTGCCGCCACATTCGCCATCCAGGGCTTCACAAAGTGGGACGGCACGGTGGTCGGCGTGTGGAATGTGGCAATGGCCCTGCTGCTCACCATGCTCATGATTCCAGCATGGCCCGGCGCTCCGCACGAGGTGAGAGGCAATGGCGAGATGTTTCCGCTCAACGGGCCGAGCTGGTCGCTCTTTTTCGAGTATATAGGCAATCTCCTCTATATGCTTCTGCTGCGCCGCATGTCGACAAAGGCTCTCGCCACGCTCACAGCGGTGATCGGCGCAGCCTATGCCTCGCTCGACGTCATGAACATATCGGGATGCTACAACATGGGGCTCGGCTGGACCCTTGCCGACAACAACCTAATAGGCGGATTCGTGCGCATGATGTTCTCATTCTCGGCGGGAATGCTGCTATCACGCGTCTTCAAGCCATTGAGAGTCAAGAGGACATTCGGGCTGTGCAGCCTGCTGATAGTGGTGCTGCTATCGATGCCCTACGTAGGCTCACGCACGAATGAGCCGTCGGTGCTCAACGCCATCTACGAGTGCGCGTGCGTGCTCGTGGCGTTCCCGCTCATTGTGTACTTGGGAGCATCGGGACAGACTTCCGGCCGCCGCACGGGCGCCATCTGCAAGTTTCTCGGCGACATATCCTTCCCGCTCTACATAATCCACTATCCTTTCATGTATCTTTTCTACAACTGGCTTTGGAGCGGTGAGCGCACAACCGCGGCCATAGTGGCGGTCATCGCCATCCTTGTGCCCGCCTGCATAGCGGCGGCCTACGCAGCCCTGCGCCTCTACGATATCCCCGTTCGCGCGCGTCTTACCCGGATGTGGAATAATATGCCATAGTCGGCAAACCCGGTATTCACCATTATTAACACATCAGGCGTCGATATATGACGGGGAGCAAATAGCAGTGAAGCTGAGTCGCGTTCAGAAAGACGTTTTCGAGTTCTGGCACATCTTCGACAATGAGGCCACTTTCGGGTCTTCACAATTCATAAAACTCCGTCTACAACCTTCCCACCAACATTTCGGGAGGAATAGGCATCTGGAGCGTTCAAGCCTCCTCGGCAATGACAGCCACTGTGCAATAAAGCACGATTTTTGGGGCAGGATTTGACGAATTGGGAAAATAATTGTAACTTCGCAAATCTAAAACTCACGAAATTATGAAATTAGCACTTATAGGTTACGGAAAAATGGGCCACGCCATCGAGAAAATCGCAAAGAGCCGTGGACATGAGATTGTGTGTATAATCGACAAGGACAATATCAGCGACATCGACAGCCCCGAATTCGCGTCGGCCGATGTGGCCATCGAGTTTTCCACTCCCGAGACTGCCTACGGCAACTATCTGCGCGCATTCTCGAAAGGCGTGAGAGTGGTGTCGGGCACCACCGGATGGACCAACCGCCTGCCTGAGATAAGGCGCATGTGCGACGAGGGGCGCGGAACGTTGCTCTACTCGTCGAACTTCAGCGTAGGCATGAACGTGTTCTTCGCCCTCAACAAGTATCTTGCACGCGTGATGAACCATTTTCCGCAATACGACGCCGACATAACCGAGATTCACCATATCCACAAGCTCGACCATCCCAGCGGCACGGCCATAACCCTTGCCGAGGGCATAATAGAGAATATTGACCGAAAGGAGAAGTGGAGTGAGGAATCAAATGCCGAAAACGTGGTGCACATAGCTCATGAGCGCAAGGGCGAGGTTCCCGGCACGCACATAATCAACTACACATCGGAAGTCGACAAAATCACCATCACTCACGAGGCTTTCAGCCGCGAGGGATTGGCTCTTGGCGCCGTGGTGGCCGCCGAGTGGCTCAACGGAAAACAAGGTTTCTACACTATGGACAATGTGATTGACCTCAACAATATAGGATAATATCCCGCACATCGATAATATTATTATGGAAGAAAACACAAACCCAAAGGCTATGGACGAAGTTAAGGAGAAAAATGCTGAAGGACTGCAACACGGCTCGCTCCGCGAGCGGCTGGCACGCGTGAAGCCTACTCGATGGGCCCGCTTTGCGGCTGTGGCGCTGCTGTTTGTCGGCTGGGTGATATGGCTCGGCTCGTGGTGGGTGATTCTGTTCCTGCCGCTTCTTGCCGACATCTATCTCACGCAGTTTATTCCCTGGACCTGGTGGAAACACACCAAGAATAAGGCCGTGAGGACGGTGATGGGGTGGGTCGACGCCATTGTCTACGCTTTGGTGCTCGTGTATTTCATCTTCCTTTTCATAGGGCAGAACTACCAGATTCCATCATCATCGCTCGAGAAATCGCTCCTCGTGGGCGACTATCTGTGGGTGAACAAGATAATCTACGGCCCGCGAGTGCCTAACACTCCGCTGCACTTCCCGTTAGCGCAGAACACACTGCCGGTGCTCAACTGCAAATCGTATATCGACAACCCGCAGTGGGAATACCACCGCCTGAAGGGCATCCGCAATGTAGAGCGATTCGACATCGTGGTGTTCAACTTCCCGGCAGGCGACACCGTGGCGCTGAAAGTGCAGAACCCCGACTACTACACACTATGTGCCTTCGAGCCGGGCGGACGCGAGGCCGTGAGGGCCAACAAGGCCAAATATGGCGATGTGATTTTCCGTCCTGTGGACCGCCGCGAGAACTATGTGAAGCGTGCCATCGGACTTCCGGGCGAAAAACTGAAAATCGTGAACGACACTATCCTCATCGACGGGAAGCCTATCGCCGAGCCTAAGAACGTGCAATACAACTACCTGATTCAGACCGACGGCCGCGAAATCGACGATGCCACATGGGAAATGCTCGGTGTGAGCGTCGACGATCGAAACCGAGTAGTGATCACCGAGCCCGGCGAGGTGTATGGCGTGATGGGACTCGGACTGAGCGTGAACGACGACGGAACGGTGCCGCCAATCTACCAGTCGCCGCTCACTGCCGAGATGCGCGCAAAGATAGGCGACATAGCATGGATTACGGGCTTGGTGAAACTGCCCGTGAATGAGATGGTGACCATGTATCCCATAACCCACGACTATGGATGGACGCGCGCCAACTATGGCGAGATTTGGATTCCAAAGAAAGGAGCCACGCTGACTTTAACCACCGAGAACCTGCCAATCTATGAGCGCGTGATTCGAAACTATGAGGGCAACACGCTCGAGGTGCGCGACGGGAAGATACTTATCAACGGAGCAGCAGCCGACAGCTACACCTTCAAGATGGACTACTACTGGATGATGGGCGACAACCGCGACAACTCGGCCGACTCCCGATACTGGGGATTCGTGCCCGAGGACCACATCGTGGGCTCGCCGATATTCATCATCGTGTCGTTCGACAAGGACAAGGGATTCCCGGGCATCCGATGGAACCGTTTGTTAAAATCAGCCAATCCCGACAAATGACGACGTTGCCCGGCTCACAGACCACTGCCACGCCTTTCAACTGCGTGTTTGCCGGCAGCATAAGCTACTACGCCCGGATGCTGAGGGCCGGAACCGTGTGCTTCGACACCGAATCGGCGGTGACGCGCCGCGACAAGAGCCACAATCATTGCCACATCATCGACGCCAACGGCCCGATTTCGCTCACCATACCCATCGAACGTCCCGCACACTGGCACGGATACCATGTGCGCGACATGCGGATATCCGAGCACGGCGACTGGAGGCACACGCATCTCGGCGCGATATTCTCGGCCTATGGGAAGGCTCCGTTCTTCGAATACATCGCACCCGACCTGAAAGCCCTGTATGAGCGAGGCGACCGCTGGCTCGTCGACTTCAACATGGCCATGCACAACCTTATCGTCGACTTCCTCGACTTGCCCATAACCACCGTCGACACCGACGGCATGGAGCATTCAGGAGTGGTGACCGACGACTATGCGCCATGCCATGCCGAGTATTACCAGATTTGGGCGCAAAAACACGGCTTCGCCTCACGCCTGAGCATCCTCGACCTGCTGATGAACACCGGCCGAGAGGCGATATTCACTCTCAAGGCAATATGTGAGACCCTACACACAGCCACATAGCGCCACCGCAAGAATAAAAGAGAAAAAGGATATATTTTCAAAACTTTGCGAAAAATCGACCAATTAACCACATTGTCGGATATGCGTTTTTTAGTATTTTTGCACCCGAATAGAACCAAGAATATGAAATACCTCAAACTATATCTCGTAGCAACAATAATACTATCGGCTCTTGCACAGGGCAATGCACAGATTGTGAAAATGCGCAGCGAGTCGTTCAATGCCGACAGCATACGCAAGGAATTCGACAACGGGCCTTATTTCACCCTCTATAAAGACAATTACTTCACCGTAGGCACGTCGGTTGGCGACAAGCCCGACGGCGACAACTCCGACGTGAAATTCCAGGTGAGCATTGCCCAGCGCCTCACAAAGAGCACGCTGCCGTTCAACTCCTACCTATTCCTGATGTACTCACAAAAGTGCATGTGGAACGTGTTCAAGGAGTCGCTGCCGATGCGCGACCTGAACTTCAACCCCGGTATCGGCCTGTCAAAGCTGCTCATCGTGAAAGACCGCCTTATCGGAAAGGCAACACTGCTCATAGAGCATGAGTCGAACGGACGCGACGGCGAGGAGTCGCGAAGCTGGAACAAAATCTCGCTCTGCGGCAGCATATTCGTCGACCCACAGGTGATGATTCACGCAAAATACTGGATCCCGATTATCGATGGCGAGAACAACCGCGACATACTGAAATACAGCGGCATCTACCAGACCGGACTGCAATACATGTCGCCAAACCAGAGATTCGGACTTGCCGTGACACTTATCAAGCGCTCGGGATGGAACCTCAACTTCAACACAATCGTGGAGCTGAACTACCGCCTCTTCAAGACCGAGAACCAATTCTTTTTCGTGCAATACTACAACGGCTACGGCGAGAACCTGCTCGACTACAACCAGTATCACTCACGCCTGCGCATAGGCCTCGTGATAAAGCCAAAATTCTTCAGCGACTACTAATCACCACCTGCGGCAATCGCAAAACACCCGATTTCACGTATTCCTATCAATTCACGCACACGTTTTTTGCACACTATTGCCCAAAGTGTGAGATAAATAGGTGAAATTTTATTCTTTTTTCTTAAAATCGGTTCTCGGTAACGATAGTTTGCATATATTTGCGGCGACTAAATCACAAATATGCTATAAAGCATATTTTTACAACAATTTTAACGCGTAAAAATTATGACCCAAATTGAGAACATCGAGAATGTGGCGCGACGGCTTAGGGGACTGCGCGACGCCCTCGATTTGAGCGAGCAAGAAATCGCCGAGAATTGCGGCATCGACACCGAGACCTATCACAACTACGAATCGGGCAACACCGACATTCCCGTGAGCTTCATCTACACTCTCGCTCAGCGCTACGGCGTGGAGATGCCTGCCATACTCTTTGGCGAGGACCCGCGCATAAGCAGCTACTTCGTCACCCGCAGCGGAAAAGGCTACAGAGTGGAGCGGACGAAGGCCTACAGCTACCAGTCGCTCGCTTTCGGATTCACCCACAAGGCCATGAACCCATTCTTGGTGACAGTGGAGCCCAACGACAACCCCGACGTGACACGAAACAGCCACAAAGGACAGGAATTCAACTATGTGGTGGAGGGCCGCTTGGAGCTGCACATTGGCAACAACATCATTGAGCTTGGCGAGGGCGACAGCATTATATTCGACTCCGATATTCCCCACGGAATGAAGGCTCTCGGCGGAAAGCGCGTGCGGTTTCTCGCACTAATAATATAAGAAACTCTTTACTTACCCGCATTTTGTTTAGACTAAAAAGCCATACACACTACAACTACCATGCTCGAAAAATTTCTTGATAAGGTGGACTTTACGTCCTATGAGGACTTTATGCAGAATTTCAGCATAAACGTTCCCGAAAATTTCAACTTCGCATACGATGTGGTCGACGAGTGGGCACGCATAGCACCCGAGAAGAAGGCCCTGCTGTGGACCAACGACAGCGGCGAGGTGCACCAGTTCACTTTTGCCGACATTAAGCGCGAGAGCGACAAAGCGGCCTCATTCTTCATGCAACTCGGCATAAAACGAGGCGACATGGTGATGCTCATCATGAAACGCCGCTACCAATTCTGGTTTGCAATCACCGCCCTGCACAAAATAGGAGCTACCGTGATTCCGGCCACTCATCTTCTCACAAAGAAGGACATCGTCTACCGCGCGCAAGCAGCCGACATACGCGCCATAGTGGCCGTGGGCGACGCCATAGTGGTCGACCACATCACCAAGGCGCTTCCCGAGTGCCCGACGGTGAGAAACTGCATCTCCATAGGCCCGCTCGTGCCCGAGGGATGGGACGACTTCAACACCGGCGTGGAGTGCGCCCCGCCTTTCGTGCGCCCCGAGCACGTGAACACCAACGACGACATATCGCTCATGTACTTCACCTCGGGAACCACCGGCGAGCCAAAAATGGTGGCGCACACCTTCACCTACCCTCTGGGGCACATCATCACCGCCCGCTACTGGCACAATCTGCGTGAGGACAGCCTGCACTTCACCCTCGCCGACACCGGGTGGGGAAAGGCCGTGTGGGGAAAATACTACGGCCAATGGATCGTAGGCTCCAACGTATTCGTCTACGACTTCGAGAAATTCGAGCCGGTCGACGTGCTGCACATGATTCACCGCTTCGGCATCACCTCATTCTGTGCGCCGCCCACGGTGTTCCGCTTCCTCATTAGAGAGGACCTCACAAAATTCGACCTTTCGACACTGAAATATTGCACCATAGCCGGCGAGGCGCTGAATCCGAGCGTGTTCGACGAGTGGTATCGGCTCACCGGTATCAAGCTGATGGAGGCCTTCGGACAGACCGAGACCACGGTGACCGTAGGCACATATCCCTGGGTAAAGCCGAAACCGGGCTCTATGGGAAAGAAAGGACCCGTCTACGACATCGACCTGCTCACCAACGACGGCCGCTCGGCCGAGGTGGGAGAGCAAGGCGAAATCGTGGTGCGGACGCACGGCAAGCATCCGCTCGGACTGTTCAAGGAATACTACCGCGACCCGGAATTGACCCATGAGGCCTACAACGACGGCATCTACCACACCGGCGACGTGGCCTGGCGCGACGAGGACGGATACTACTGGTTTATCGGTCGCAAGGACGACGTGATAAAGTCGAGCGGCTACCGAATAGGCCCGTTTGAGGTGGAATCGGCGCTGATGACGCATCCCGCAGTGGTGGAATGTGCCATCACCGGCGTCCCCGATGAGATTCGCGGACAAGTAGTGAAAGCCACCATAGTGCTGTCAAAGGAATACAAGGGGAAAGAGAGCCCGGAGCTTATAAAGGAGATTCAGAATCATGTGAAACGCACCACGGCGCCCTACAAATATCCTCGCGTTGTGGAATTCGTCGACGAGCTGCCCAAGACCATCAGCGGCAAAATACGCCGCGTGGCGATTCGCGACAAATCCACCCACTAACCCCATATAATGACAGACAATGAATCCTTTGCAGATTGCACTGTAAAGGATTCATTGTCTATTATCATAAAATACGGTTACTTGTCGTTGGGAAGGGATTAGCGGAGGCGGGGGAGCTCGATGCGGAAGGTGGTGCCCTTGCCGAGCTCGCTATCCTTCACATAGATTTTGCCGCCGTGATATTCCTCGATAATGCGCTTCACGAGCGTGAGCCCGAGTCCCCAGCCACGTTTCTTGGTGGTGTAGCCCGGATTGAACACATTCTTGAAGTTCTTGTGCGAGATTCCCTTTCCGGTGTCGGCCACGTCGATAAGCACCATGCGTCCGGGCTCATTGTGCACCGTCACGTCGATTTTGCCCTCGCCCTGCATGGCGTCGACGGCATTTTTGGTGAGATTCTCCATCACCCACTCGAATAGCGACTGGCAGAGCATCACACCGCTCTCATCGTCGGGAAGATGCAGCGTGAGGCTCACTCGCTGCGATATGCGGGTGCGCATGTACTCAAGGCTGTCGGTCACGGCTTGATTAATGAAGGCGAGCTCCATCTCGGGCTTCGAGCCTATCTTCGAGAAGCGGTCGGCAATCACCGATAGCCTGTGCACGTCCTTGTCCATATCGCTCACCACGTCCTTGTCCACGCCGAGAGCCTCAAGCATCTGCGTCCATGCCATCAGCGACGAGATGGGAGTGCCGAGCTGATGCGCCGTCTCCTTCGAGAGCCCCACCCACACCTTGTTCTGCTCGGCCTTCTTTATGCTTATCAGAGCGAAGTACACTATCACCACAAACACCACGAGCACGGCAAGTTGGATATAAGGGAAATAGGCCAGACGGCGCAGCACCGTGGAGTCCTCGTAGTAGAGATGCTGCTCGGTGTTGGCGTCGATCACGATAGGTATATGGTTGTTTGAGCCGCGCAGACGGGCGAGTTTTTTCTCAAGAAACGCCTTGTTGACGGGCGTAATCTCGTAGGGCATAAGGCTGTCGGTGGGCTCGGGGAGCTTGAAGTTGCGATGCAGCAAAATGTTGCCATCGTCGTCTACGAGCAGCACAGGGATGTTGTGGTTGCTCTCAATGATGCTGAAAAGGAAGTCGACGTCGGTATTTGCCCCCGATGTGCTCACCGTGGTGAGTTCTTTGGTGGCATTCGCCCAAATCTGCATTCGCTCGCGCTCCTGCACGGCGAGGTCCTTCACAAGATTGCTTGAAATCAGGATAAACGCCCCCACAAGGACGAGTGAAATAGCAATAAACGCTAATTTCCATATCCTCCGGCGGTCGTATATCTTGTGAATGTTGATAGCCATAGTGCTTTGTGTGTAATTTTGGGATAACTTTTTGTCTTTTTGTGCTATTTAGGATATAATCAACAGGGCCGTCTACTGATTTCGCATCGCGTCGGCCTCAATCCATCGCGCCACGCTATCGTCGACGTTGGGGCCTATCACCTCGTCGGCCACACGCTTCACCTCGGGAAAGGCATTGTCCACCGCCACACTGTGATCGGCGACCTGCATCATCTCGCAGTCGTTGAGGTTGTCGCCGAACACCACCAACCGGTCGGCTCCGGTGAGCGACTTCAGCCGCTCCACGGCGGCCGCTTTCGTCACACCGGGGGCATACACCTCAAGCAGCCCATACTCGGCATTGAAAATATCGTGATAGCACACCTTGTGGCACGCTATCTCCTCGGCGTCGATATCGCGGCTCACAGCCTCTACGACCGAATAGCGGTTCATGGCGTAGATAAGCAGCGCCTCGTCGGGCACGGTGCGATACGGGTCGTCGTCGATTACGAACTTCTTGAAAGGGGAGTTGACGCGCTCGCTCATGAACAGGCGCTCCTCGTCGAGCAGCGCAGTGTGATGGTAGGCGTGCAGCACCCCGTTATGGTTGCGGTAGACGAACGGATTGATGCCGTGCCGCACAAATGTGCCGCACACGCGCCGCACCGTATCCTCGGGAATAGGCCGAGTGTTCACATATTGCCTCTTGGTGTTGTCCCACATGGCGGCTCCGGCCATCACAATGAGAGGTATGCTCACCCCTATGCCGCTCACTATCTGCACGGCAGTAGCCGGAGTGCGCGCCGTGGCAATGGAGAACAGCGTGCCATGATTCGCAATCAAGTCGCCGAGAATGGCGCGACTACGCTCCGACACCACCGAGTGCCGGTTGAGCAAAGTGCCGTCAAGGTCGGAAACGTAAAGAGTTTTCGTCATATTCCACAAGAATTACAAGTAATCAAAAAGATTTTGTTCTCAACTATTTTGCAAAGTTACACCAATCCTCGGCACGAACCAAAAAGATTGCATCCTATTGCCTGAATTCAGCCATTTTTTCAGTATCGCTTTAGTCCTTTAGGGAGGCAAGGGGTATCACTTTCACTCCATCGGGGCGGGTGTATGCCATATCTCCACCGGTGATTACCATCAACAAATCAGGCTCACGAAGTTTTATCTGTTTTTCGGTCAGATTATGCTCATGCACCAATCGCTTTATTTCTTTCAGGTGCTCCGCACCCTCATCTATCTCACGGTAGCCCAACTTGAACTCAATCAGGGCATAACGCCCGTCATCAAGATGAAGCACCGCATCGGCTTCAAGGCCATAACGGTCGTGATAATATGAAATGGAGCCACCAAGCGATTGAGAATACGCCTTCAGGTCACGAATAGCCATACATTCGAATATGAATCCGAATGTTTTAAGGTCGATACAAAGCGTTTCGGGCGACAAGCCTAATGCGGCAACAGCAATCGACGGGTCTACGAACTCCCGCTTTAATCCACGGCGTATTGATGTGGCAGAACGTATTGCCGGGCTCCACGCCTCCACGTCTTGTATGACAAATAATCTTCGCAGAGCATCTAAATAACTATCTAATGAGGTCTCGCTGATTCCTTCAAGATGCTGATTCACGTCTTTGTAAACAACGTTCTTCTTTGCCAGTGTTGAAATGTTGCGAGCATAGCTTTGCAAAATGGTTTTTGCCACTGCTTCATTTCGGGTGATGCCATCGATGGTGGAAATGTCGGTATCGCACACGGAGCGCACATAGTTTTTGGCTATCTGAAGCATTGCTTTTGGGAATTTCGCATTGAGCGATGCCGGCCAGCCACCACGGCATGCAGCAAAAACCAACTGCTCAATCGACATATCAGACGTGATGCCGTCGATATCCGCATCGGGCATATCAAACATATTCCTCAAAGAAATCCTGCCATTTGACTCCTTCGACTCATAAAGGCTCATAGGCAGCATCTGCATCCGTGCAATACGCCCACTGCCTGAATGGCGTATATGCTCTTTCTTTTTATCAGGGGCAATAGAATTCGAACCTGTCATAATAAACTGCCCGAACTCATTGCGCATATCTACCATTGTCCTGACCGAATCCCACAACACAGGGGCTTCCTGCCACTCATCAATCAGACGAGGCGTATCGCCGGCAAGTAGAAGCGACGGCTTAATCGCAGCAGTCGCCTGATATTTATCACGCATATCAGGGTCTTGCAAACGAATAATGCTGTTCGCCTGCTGCTCGGCTGTTGTAGTTTTGCCACACCACTTGGGTCCTTCAATCAACACCGCACCCGAAGATGCCAATTGAAGTCGCAATAATTCATCGGCTGTACGTCTTAGATACTCCATCTTTTATATCTTTTAATTTACGATGCGAAGATAGTGATTATTTTGCAATTACGCAAATACGTTGGGTGTTTTTGGGGCATTTCGTTGGGTGTTTTTGGGGCATTTCGTTGGGTGTTTTTGGGGCAAAAGCAGGGGGAGTAGGGATAATCACAGCACGATATGCGTGAATCATTTCACGGGTGAGGTTGTCTATCTCCGTTTTTTTACTACTTTTGCAAAACCAACAATCAGCTATTAGAAAATATGATTAATAGAATTAAGCAGGTGATTTCTTTTTTGATGACGGTGATGGTGTGCTTTGGGGCATGGGCCGATGAGGCTATCGACAGCGAATTGACGACGTGCTTTGAGGTTGCCGACAGTCTGCACAGTATAGGCCGCACCGACTCGGCCGCCATAGTGGGCGAGCGCACCATCTCGCTTGCCACAGTGAGCGGGAATCCCACCTACAAGGTGGCGGCTCATTCGGCACAAGGCGTGTATCTGCGCTCATTAGGCCGAATCGATGAGGCTTTGGAGCACTACAACACAGCCTTGTCGATTGTCACTTCGGGTGCTTTCCGCGAGAATCCCGACGGTGATGCCATCGATGAAATCGCATCGCTCTACATCAATCTCGCCGTGCTCAACCTCGACATGCAGAATAAGGCAGAGGCGGCAAAAAACGCCGATTTCGCAGGCCGGTGGATTGCAAAGAGTGCCGATGCCGAGCTGAAAAGCACCATTTTCGGGGTGGCAGGCTCGGTGCTGACGGGATGTGGCAACTTGGAGAAGGCTATAAGATATCAGGACTTGGCCTACGAGAATGCGCTGCTATGCGGCAACAAGGAGGCGGCGTTCCGCGCGGCGGCATATACCATGCTTATCGCCGACCGCAGCGGCGACAAGGCAAAGGCGCAGCAGTGGCGCGACCGTTGCCGTGAGCTGATGCCCGAAATCGAGTCGACAATGGCTCTGCTCGTGTATTATCAAGCCGAATGTTCGATATGCCTGAAGGGCGGTCGCCAACGCGATGCCATAACCTATTTCGACAAGATTCTGAAGCTCGACGGCATCAGTAACCTGCCATTTGTGATGTTCGACTGCTACAATAATATGCATCGGTCTTACGCCGATCTCGGCGACTTCAGCAACGCCTATTCCACCCTGCTCAAGAGCAATGAGCTGCGCGACACGCTGTGGGAGCAGGAGAAAGCCGAGAGCCTCAGGGAACTGACCGTGAAATATGAAACCAAGGAAACCGAGCTTGCGCTCGCACAGAGCGAGGCCCGCCGCGCACACACGCTGATGTGGCTCTTTGCCGCACTCGGACTGCTGTTGGTGGCAATAATAGGCTTCGTGGCCTACGCCGGACGCCAGCGTCGCCACCGCTTGATGAGCGAGATGGAGTTTGCGCGATTGCGAGCCGACGTGAGCCGCCAGTATGTGGAGGGATTGGAGAATGAGCGCCGCCGCATGGCGAGCGAGCTCCACGATGGCGTGTGCAACGACCTGCTTGCCATAAAAATGAGCATCGGCAGCGGTTCATCACCCACCGATGCCGCCACGCTCATCGAGTCGTGCCGGGAGTCGGTGCGCAGAATATCGCATGAGCTTATGCCGCCCGAATTCGCTTACGCCACCATCGACGAGGTGATTCGCTTCTTCGTGAATAACTCGGCTGAGGCAGTAGGGCCGAAAACTTCCATCGCCTACTCGTCATCGATTGAAAACTCCCGGTGGGAAGACATTGCCGACTCGTCGGCCCTCGAAATTTACCGCATAGTGCAGGAAGCTGTGAGCAACGCAGTGAAACACTCGGGAGCTACAAAAATAATAGTCGACCTTAGCTGCAAGAGCGGCGAGATACGCCTTAGCGTGACCGACAACGGCTCGTTCCGAACCTCGACTAAACGGGGATTGGGGCTCGACTCCATACATAGGCGCGCCGCTGCAATTGGCGGCAAGGTGTCGATTACACAACGGGAGGCAGGAGGCACCGAAGTGTCGCTCATAGTAGGTGAGCAGACCTTAAAAAGCGACAAAAACTACGGAAACCCGTAATTGACCTGCTTCCAAAGGCGCAGTAATTTTGTGGAAACAATAATCTGCAAAATTTTGCTCCGTTATGACCGATAAAAAAACATTATCAACGATGAAAATAGCCATTGTCGACGACCACGATTTGGTGAGGGAGGGACTGAGCGTAGTCCTTGCCAATAATGGTGCCGACAATGTGGAAAAATTCAGCAATGCCATGGAATTGGTGTCGGCGCTCGACGACGGCCGACACTACGACTTCTATATAATCGACCTCGAGCTGCCCGACATCGACGGATTTGTGCTTATCGAGATGATTCGTGCCCGCAATGCCTCCGCTCCAATCATAGTGAGCACCGTGCACGATGAGATTTGGACCCTGCGAAAGCTCATAGCACGAGAAGTGAACGCCATCGTCTACAAGTCGGGCGACGGATGCGAAATCATGACCGCCATTGAGGAGATCGTCAATGGCAACAACTACTACTGCGAGGCGGTGCACAAAGCCCTTGCCGCTGCCGGCGACAGCTCCCTTCACCCCACGCTACGCGAGCTTGAGGTGCTGAGCCGGATTGCACAGGGCAAGACGTCGCGCGAGATTGCCGCTTCGATGTTCGTCACCGATAATACCGTGGAGGCACACCGCAAGTCGCTTTTCCAAAAACTCGGAGCAGTGAACGTGGCCGACCTTATTGTGAAAGCCTTTGAAAAGGGCTACCTAAAGCGCAACGGCATGAAGCCGTAATTCCGCACTGTCGCTACACATCCCACACTGCAATTATGCCTTCTTTTACCCTATCCAGGCGCGAGGTATCGCGTCGCTTAATACCGTAACATTAATCATTCACTCTTAATTTTTACTGATATGAGACGACTTTTATCTCTTTGCGTTGTCCTCGCTACGGCGGTGGGACACGCCTTCGCCCAATGGCCGAGCGATGGGCGGGATTATCTCATTCATGAGACTTTCTTTTTGGTGAACGGTGATAGCGAGGAATATGCCGGAGCTACACCAATCGACGACTACATCAACAGTTTCGACAATCCCGACGGATGGACTTTCACCGGCAATGTGTATGCCGGAAAAGGGCGCATCTATCTTGCCACTGGTGCCACAATCACGCTGCCTGCATCGTCGCGACTCTACGACAATGCGCAGTTTGATTTCGCTGTTGGCCCTTGGTGGCCCAATGAAACATGGAAGCCCGATGAGGATTTCGATGAATCAATCTATTATCTACCATGCCCTCTCTCCATCAGCCATGGAGAACTGAGCGTGTATGAGTTTTACGATGCTTCAGCAATGGCACCCAACCTCTACATCTTCGGCGGAACTCCCGAGAGCCGCATCACGCTCACTGCAAGCCACCCCATCATAATAAGCGAAATAGGGGTGTGGTATGGCGACAAACCCGATGCCACCGCCACATTCACCTACTCGCACCCCGAGGGCAACTACTACGCTCCAATCGATGTGACTTTCCAAGGTAGCTATGAAGCGGGGTGGGGCGCAACCTACGACGACTCACACGACATCATTGTCTATACCACCGACGGCAGCACGCCTACAAAGCAATCCACCCGCTACACAGGCGAGGCTCTCCACATTACTGAAACCACAACCATTTTCCCGGCTGCCATTATCAGCAACGGCCAGTTGTGCCTCGGCAACAAGCGCACCTTCAACTTCCCTGAAACGAATAAGCCAGCAAAGCCCGAAAACACCTTTGAGGTGACCGTAAGCCGGCCGGGCAAGCTGAAATCGCAGCTTATCAACATCGATGCCGACGTAATCGAAGGCTTGGTACTGAAAGGACAGATTAATGGCGACGACATCACCTACCTCACTTCGGGCGAGGGGCGTGCCGCCGCAATCACCTATCTCGACCTCTCCGAAGTCACCATAGCTCTCGACGGTTCTCTATATCACTCCACCGTGGTTGGTCCTCCGGGTGGCATGGGCACTTGGTATTATCTCTACTATTATCTGAGCGAAACCAACTACGAGGAGAGGCATAGCACCAGCCCAACGACAGAGCGTTGCGACTTCTATCGCAACAATCTTGCGTGTGCTTTCGAGGATTGCACCAACCTCACCACGGTGATTCTGCCCAAATCAATGACTACGATAGGCGAAAGCATCTTCTCAGGCTGTGAGAATCTGAAATACGCTCCTATCCACGACGGCGTTACCGAAGTTATGGCAGGTGCTTACAGCGGTACAGCGGTGAAGATGCTCGATGGTCTGCCATCTTCCATCGAGAAGATTGGCGCCGGTGCGTTCAATAGCTCGAATTATAATGAAGAATCGGGATATATCACTTTCGGTGTGCTCAATATCGACCACCCCGTGGAAATCGGTGGAGGAGCTTTTGCCGGTGCTGTGGTGCAGCAGCTCAATCTGCCTTTCCCCGGCGATTCTATCCAAGCCGCCACTTTCGCTTGCCGTGGCTTGCGCGAAGTGAACATCGGCGACGGTGTGAAGTATATCGGCGAGGGCGCTTTCAGCAGCAACAGCTACGACAATCAGGTGCTTGAGAAGGCGGTGATTCCCGAGTCGGTAATCGAAATCGGCTACAATGCTTTCGACTTTAGTTCCCCGTTCATCAAGCAGATTGAGCCTGAAAGCGGAATCCGCTATATCGGCAAGGTGGCATATTGTGTTGCCGATGAGAAACTTGGAGAATACACCATCAAAGACGGTACCATCTCGCTTACCGACAAGCTGTTTGCCTACACCAACATATCGGCTGTCAATATCCCCGCTTCGCTTGAGATTATCGGCAACGATGCGTTTAACTCAGCCGCAATTACATCGCTGCCCGACATGCCGGGCGTGAAACGAATCGGCGCCGGAGCTTTCAACCGCAGTAAAATCACAGCCCTGCCCTCAATGCCTTCACTTGAGGTGATTGGCGAGGAGGCGTTCTATGCCACCCAAATCACCTCATTGCCCGAATTGCCGGGCTTGAAGGAGATTTACCATTGGGCGTTTGCCTATTGCCCGAAATTGGCTCGTGTCACTCTGCCCGAATCGCTCGAAAAACTCGAGAATGCGTTCTATGGCTGCGATGCCTTGTGGAGCGTTACCTACAACGCTATCGACTGCTATTGCCCTTACGGCGTGAGTCCGCGCGACCTTGAGCGCATAGTGATTGGCGAGAAGGTGCGCCGTGTGCCTAAGGGACTTTACACCGGCAACACCAACATCACCGAGGTGACGCTGCCGAAGAGCGTGGAGATTCTCGACCCCGAGGTGTTTCAATACTGCACAAACTTAGAGTATGTGGGTTTGGCCGACAATATCACCACCATCTCGGAGAATGCTTTCTACGGCTGCTCGTCGCTCACAGAGCTGCACTGGCCGCTCAACATCACCACCATCGGCAGCGCGGCATTCCGCGAATGTTCTGCACTGAAGGTGGTGTCGCTGCCCGAAGGCGTAACCGCCGTTGGCTCTGAAGCTTTCTTCCTCTGCACCGGTGTGGAAACTCTCTACATTGCCTCGACTATCGAGGAAGCAGGATTTGGTGCATTCACTTTTTGGAATCAGGACAAGAACATCACCATAACTGCCACTGCCGCCGATCCTATCGACTATGAATGGAGTTGGCACTATGTGGGAACACCCACCATCAAGGTGCCGGCTGCAAGCATCGAGGCTTATCGCGCCAATGCCGTATGGAACGGCAGCAACAACGGCAAGCAAAACACTATCATCACCATTGAGAACATTGAGGCTCCAGAGGAGGAATCGACAACCTCGTTTGATGGCGTTGACGAAGATACCGACCTCGGCGACACAGTGGTGGGCGATGTGTATGTGACAGTGGGCGTAGACGACGGCTACGACAGCACCGACGGCAGCATCGTGCTCAACTCGTCGATGACCGACGATGAGGCTGACGCTATCGGCGGCATGGCTCCGGGCGTTACCGACCTCAACAACCGCTTCAACGGCCTGGTTGTGATGGTGGCTGCCGGCGAAGGCACCGTGAGCGTGGATTGCCGCACCATAGGCTCACGACAGGTGGCTGTGAAGATAGGCGAGGCTGAGCCTCAGCTATTCACAAAGGACGAGAAAGGCGAGGTGAGCGTGAATTACAACGTCATTGCCGACACCTACATCTACATCTATGGCGTTGACACCACTGCTCCCGCATCGGCTCCTGCTCGCAAAAAGGCCAGCACCCGCGCAGCTGCCGGTGAGAACTGCGTGAAGCTCTACTCAATCACCGTGAATCCCCGGTCAAGCGGAGCGGAAAGTATTGAGAACAAAGCCTCGGAGGCTCCAATCACCGACTACTTCACCATCGACGGCGTGCGTGTAGCCAATCCCGACACCCCGGGCATCTACATCGTCCGCCGTTCCGACGGCTCAACCGCAAAAGCGGTTATAAAGTAAATACTATTGTTCAATAACTCGCCCGACACATTCATGCATTGCAGCGTGTTGTGTCGGGTGTTTTTTATTATAACAAGGATTTTTAAAACTCCCGAAGTGATAAATGTGACGTTTTTTCGCTACCTTTGCAACAAATGATAAGAGCCTTTACCTTCAGGCATCGAAAAATATATACCGACATGAACGAAAACGGAAAAAGCGACAAATATGTTGACAATGAGGAAATAGATGATTTCTTCGTTGGAAATCCCGATGATTTTCAAGAGGACGTGGAGAACAGCTACACCGACGAGCCAACCACCGAGGAGTCGTTCGACGAGAAGGAGGGCGTGCGCGTGGAGAAGCACAAAACTGCCAAAAAAGGCTGCCTCGGCATGGCGCTTGCCATAGCCGGCGTGGTGATAGCGATAGCAAGCATGATATGATCGACCTGACCCCCATAGCAAGGCAGTTGTTCAGCGGCAGGCTGCGCGAGGCGGCACGCTTCGTGAGCCACGGCGACACGGTGCAGCGCGAGGAGCTCGACATGCTGCTCCAGCAGGCGTCGCGCACCGAGATAGGCATAAAATATGGCTTCGGAGAGCGCATGACCTACGCCACATTCCGCGAGCGGGTGCCGCTGCACGGCTACGAGGACCTGCGCGAGCGCATCATGCGCATGGTGCGTGGCGAGAAGAATGTGCTGTGGCGCGGACGCGTGACGCACTTCGCCCAATCCTCGGGCACGAGCGACGGCAAGAGCAAGTATATCCCCATCAGTGACGAGTCGTTCAAGCGCTGCCACTACCGCGGCGGGAGCGACGTGGTGGCGCACTATCTGAACATCAACCCCGAGAGCCGAATGTTCTCCGGAAAGGGATTCATCCTCGGCGGCAGCTTCGCCAACGAGCTGACCTTGCAGCCCGGAGTGAGGGTGGGCGACCTCTCGGCCAATCTTATCGACAATATCAACCCTGTGGTGAACCTTATGCGCGTGCCCGACAAGCACACGGCGCTCATGCAAGACTGGAGCAAGAAGCTGCCGGCCCTCGTGGAGGCAAGCCGCAGGCAGAATGTGACTAATATATCGGGCGTGCCGTCGTGGTTTCTCACCGTGCTCAAAGAGGTGATTAAGCGCGAGGGGACAGCGTGCATACACGATGTGTGGCCCAACCTTGAGGTATTCTTCCACGGCGGCATCAGCTTCGAGCCCTACCGCGACGAGTATGCCTCGATTTGCGACAACAGCCGCATGCACTACATTGAGACCTACAATGCCTCCGAGGGATTCTTCGCCGTGCAGTCGTCGGCCGAGAGCAACGCCATGCTGCTCCTTCTCGACGTGGGAGTGTTCTATGAGTTCATTCCGCTTGAGGATGTGGACAGCGACTCGCCGCGAGTGCTGCCTATTTGGGAGGTGGAGCGGGGCAAGACCTATTCATTGGTGATTTCGGCCAACAACGGCCTTTGGCGCTACAAAATCGGCGACACGGTGCGCGTCGAGCAGACGTCGCCGGTGAAAATAAAGATTGCAGGCCGCACGAAGCACTTTATCAACGCATTTGGCGAGGAGCTGATGGTGCACAATGCCGACGAGGCGATAAAGCGGGCCTGCCGCGACACAGGAGCAATGATAGCCAACTACACCGCCGCTCCGGTCTACGCCTGCGGCGACAGGCACGGGCGCCACGAGTGGCTCATAGAGTTCAACCGGCAGCCCGACGACATCACACGATTCGCCGAGGTGCTCGACGGGCATCTGCAAGCCGTGAACTCCGACTATGAGGCGAAGCGCGCGGGTGGCATTTTCCTCGACTGCCTCACGGTGGTGGTGGCGCAGGAGGGACTTTTCGACCGCTGGCTCAGAAGCACCGGGAAACTCGGCGGACAGCGCAAGGTGCCGCGGCTGAGCAACGACCGCCACATCATCGACGCAATGATAGAGATGAATAATCAATAATCAAAATTTTTCATACAATGCGTTCACGTATATTTTCTTTAATCCTGCTGCTCGGCATAGTGCTGACAGCATCGGCCAAATCGCCGAAATATGTATTCTATTTCATTGGCGACGGTATGGGTATGGGGCATGTGCTTACAGCCGAAACATACAACCGCACCGTGCGCACCGACGGCAAGCACCTCACGATGCTCGGGTTCCCGGTGACATCGATGGCGCTTTCCTACTCGGCAAGCAGCAAAATCACCGACTCGGCAGCAGCCGGAACGGCACTCTCTACCGGCACCAAGACCCGAAACTACATGCTCGGAATGACCCCCGACACATTGCCATGCTACAGCATAGCTCGCGACTTCAAGCAGAAGGGCTACGGTGTGGCCATAGCCACATCGGTGGCCATCGACGACGCCACGCCGGCGGCATTCTACGCCCATGTACCTAACCGCAAGAAATTCTACGAGATAGGCCTCGACCTCGCTAAGAGCGGCTACGACATGTTTGTCGGCACAAAGCTGCGCGGGCTGAAAGACAAGAACGGAAAGGAAACCGACCTGCTGAAAGTGATAGCCGACAACGGCTACACGGTTGCCAATGGTCCGAAGGGCTATGAGAAAGCGAAAAATTGCAAAAAACTGCTCCTGCTGAACACCGACACCTCGGTGGAGCACAATGGCTACACTATCGACAGTGTGGCCGATAACTTGAAGCTGCCTTTCATCACCACGGCTTGCATCGAGCACCTTTCAAAGGTGTCGCCCGATAAATTCTTTATGATGGTTGAAGGCGGCAACATCGACTGGACGGCTCATGCCAACGACGCCGCAACGGTGGTTAAAGAGATTGTAAATTTCGACGAGGCAATTGCCGTGGCTTACAATTTCTACCTTCAGCACCCCGACGAGACGCTGATCGTGGTGACTGCCGACCACAACACCGGCGGAATGGCTCTCGGCGTGGAGAAAGGCCCTAAAGAGGTGAATCTGAAAAATTTCGACTATCAGCGCATCTCGCTTGAGACCTTGCAACGCAAGTGTGGCGAGATTCTGAAAAACAAGCAAGCTATAACGTGGGACGAAATGCAAAGCTATCTGAAAGAGAATTTCGGACTTTATGGCGCTATTGAAGTTAGTGCCAAGCGCGACAAACTGCTTCGCGACAAGTTCAACAAGACGTTCATTGAGCGCAACAGCACCGATGAAAAGACGCTTTACGCCACATTCAGCGAATTTGTAGCTACCGTGTTCGACTTGCTCGACCACTGCACGGGTATAGGCTGGACGTCGCATAACCACACGGGCGACTTCACGCCGGTATTTGCCGTAGGAGTGGGGGCCGAGGTTTTCGGCGGGCTCAACAACAACATCGACCTACCGGCAAAAATACGCCGTCTCACGGGTATAGGGCAATAACGGCAGTCCCCCGAGAGCGACAAACTCCCTCTTTCCTGCTTTATTCTATAACATTTCAAGTTTATTATCTATGAAACGAACTATAATGGCACTTGCCGCCGCTTTTGCGGCTATGGCTACAATCAGTGCATCAACCGCCTTTTCGGGTAAGCGCATAGCGGCTCTCGACAATGCCGCATGGAAAAATTCAGCTTGGATCTCGGCCGCCGACGCACCGGTGGTGACGGGAAGCATCGGTGGCACCAACGAGCGTGCCGCCGATGGCGCAAGTTGGTTTGTGACCACTGTGAGAAATGAGAAAAAAGTGGCGTCGGCCCGGTGGATGACCACCGGGCTCGGCGTGTATCAGCTCTACGTCAATGGCAAGCCCATAGGCGACGAGGTGCTAAAACCTGGCTTCACACACTATGAGAAGACCCGGCTCTCGTTCACCTACGACGTGACCGACGCCTTTGCCCTTAAGGCCGGTGCCGACAACATGCTCGCCGTGCAGGTGACTCCCGGATGGTGGGCCGACAAGATAGTGACTCCCGGCGGACACGACGGAATGATTGGCAAGAAGGTGGCTTTCCGCGGCGTGCTGCAACTCACCTACACCGACGGCTCGACACAGCTGCTCGGCACCGACACAAGCCACTGGAAGGCAGGAATCGCAGGCCCGGTGAGGCATGCCGCCATTTTCGACGGGGAGGAGTATGACGCGCGCGTGAGGCCCGGATACGAGACTCCCGGACTGCTGTCGACGCCCGAGCTGAACACCGAGTTCGCAGGCGGCATTTTCCCATCCGACGGTGCCGAGATCTATATGCGCGACGATATTGCGCTCGCTCCACAAAGGGCATATCTGTGGAAAGGAATCACCGGAGCCTCGGCCGACGCTTTCGGCAAAGTGAAAATAATCAGGGAATTTGGCACGGGCGAAGAGCTCACGGTGCGCCCCGGCGAGACACTCGTGGTCGACTTCGGGCAGAATTGCGCCGCAGTGCCCTCATTCCTGTTCAAGGCTGCCGAGGGAACAACGCTCACATGCCTGCCCGCCGAGCTGCTTAACGACGGCAATGGCGCCCACAGCCGCGGAATGGACGGCCCCGAGGGCAGCGTGCACCGCCGCAACCTGCGAATACCCGACATCGGCATGCGGCTTTTCTACACTTTCGGCGCAAATAAGGGCTATGTGGACTATAGGCCGCAATGCACCTTCTTCGGCTACCGGTTTGTGTCGATTACAGCCACCGCCGAGGTGAGAATCAAGAAAATCACATCAGTTCCGGTCACTTCAATCACAAAGGAGATGGAGATTGGAACCATCACCACCGGCAATGATCTGATAAATCGCCTAATCGCCAATACCGTGTGGGGAATGCGCTCAAACTACCTCTCCGTGCCCACCGACTGCCCGCAGCGCAACGAGCGCCTTGGCTGGACTGCCGACACACAAGTGTTTGCCGAGACGGGAACATTCTTCGCCAACACCAACAGATTTTTCCATAAATGGCTGCGCGACTTGCGCGACACCCAGAACGGCGTGGGTGGCTACCCAGGAGTGGCGCCACAGGCACAATATGGCGCCGGCGACACCGACATGTGCCGCGTGGGATGGGCCGATGCCGGAATTATCGTGCCCTGGACCATCTGGAAGCAATTTGGCGACCGCTCGATAATCGACGAGAGCTGGAGCTCGATGGAGAAGTTTATGAGCCACATCAACAACAACAAATACGACCATCACGCGCTCGTCAACGAGAATGGCAACTACCAGTGGGCCGACTGGCTGAGCTATGAGCCTCTGGAGTCGTGCAGCGGCGCTTCCCGCACCACCGACGAGGCCGGAAAGGAAATCACACGCCCCGAGACCTACGACTACTGGAACTACCTCTGCGCAAGCTATTGGGCAATCGACGCCGGCATGATGCGCGACATGGCTGCCGCCTCAGGCCGCGACGCCGCGAAATATGCGGCTATGGCATCGGAGGCAAAGAAATATCTGCGCTGCCGTTTCCTCAACGACGACGGCTCGTTCAAGACCGAGATTCTCAACACCATGCAGACCCCGGCGCTCTTTGCCCTGAAAAACGGCCTCGTGGAGGGCAGGGCGAAGGAGAATATGATTGCACGCCTGAGAAAGAACTTCGCCGATCACGGCAACTGCTTGCAGACGGGATTTCTCGGCACATCGATACTGATGCCGACACTCACCGAAAACGGGATGGCCGACATAGCCTACGAGCTGCTGTTGCAGCGAAAGAATCCGAGTTGGCTATATTCGGTCGACAATGGCGCCACCACAATTTGGGAACGATGGAACAGCTATATGCTCGACAAGGGAATGGGACCGAGCGGCATGAACAGCTTCAACCACTATGCCTACGGCGCTGTGTGCGAATGGATGTGGGAGACCATGGCAGGAATCTCGACCGACACCGCGAATCATGCATTCAGGCACATCATCATGAAGCCTGTGCCCGACAGGCGATTGGGTTTCGTGAAGGCCGAGTACAACTCGGCTGCCGGACTGATAAGGAGTGAGTGGAAATTCCGGGGCGACAAGTGGATTTGGGACTTCACCATCCCCAAAGGCGCCACCGCCACAGTCACCCTTCCGGGCGAGAGCGAGCCAAAAGTGTACGAAGCCGGCTCGCACCGAGTGGAAAAAGTGCTATGACCGCCCCAAAGGCCGCGCAATCAATCACACAAAACCGACCAATAAGCGCAAAAGAACCCTGCCGCCTCACGACGCAGGGTTCTTAGTGTGAATAAACAGGCTCGTATACTTAGAAACGATAGCCTAACGTTATCATGAATGAACGATTTTTCACAGTCCTTTCGTAATTCTTCGCATCGTATCTATCACCATATCTTTCTACGAATGTCTCCCATGAGTAATCTTTCTCATAGTATTTGTAGGCTGCTTCCATTGCATTCTTGCTTTGCTTCTTGGCATCGTTGATATTCATCAGGCCGAGGCCGTAACGGAAGGTGAGAGAATATTGCTTATACTCCACTCCAAGACCTAATACCAAACCTGCGTCGAAGCGCTTGCAGAAATTGAAAAGCGATTTCACCTCATAGTCTTCTTCATCACCCGGCACCGATACGCCGTCGGCAATACCATAAGCAAAATACGGACCTGCCAAAGCAAACACCTTCAGGTCGTTGTTAAGCACCGGAAGCGGATAGGCGTATTTTGCCGCAACCTGCAACTCAAGATAATGAGTTCTCTGTTTCAGCTTATAGTCACCTTCACCATAGGTCGCACCCTTTGGCGCATAGAACAAGCCCGGCATAATCGATAAATTAGGCACCGAGGCAATGGGGAAATCGTAGGTTATACCTGCCGTGAATCCCGCCAGACTCTTGGCTTTATCGTCATCACTTTCATCCTTGACCGAGATCTTCGCCGACGACAATCCGACCTCTATACCCCATCCCGTAATAGGATTCTTTGCCTTGGTCATAACGATAGGCTTTGGAAGGATATTCACAATAGTAGGCTGCATGTTGTTGTAGGATACGGTCAGCGTCTGATACTCGGCAGGAGCATCGATAGAGAACTTACCGTTAATATCGGTTGTAGTGGCAATGCTCGTACCCGTCACAACCACCGACGCACCGCTCACAGGCTCATTTGTCTCGGCATTGATAACCACCGAGGAGACATTATTGCTTTGTGCCAAAGCTGCCGAAGCACAGCCTGCCAATCCCATTAAAAATAATGCTATCTTTTTCATATTTCTATGCTGTATTTATCAGATTAGTAATGTGTGAGTTAAAAATTAAATCCTATGCAGACGTTGTGTGTGGTGAACGAATCAAAATTAAGATTTTTCGAATCTGCATCTGTCATTTTTATATAATCATATTTATATGCCACATACGCCCATTTGCCGAAATTGATACCGAATCGCGGACGAATCATGAAATCGACTCGCTCTTCAATACCCACATAGGCAGCACCGAAGTTGACTTCGCCAAAGGCCGACAATCCCTTGAAAGACGGAGTTCTGAGAATGACACCCGTTGCAGCCGAGAACAACATTTCATTAATAGTCAAGTCGGAAATATTATAGAACGATGCGCCGAAGTCGAGCACATGCCATCCGATATAATGATTGAAATTGTGCTTCCATCCTAAGTTGACGGAGAGAACATTGTAATCAACCTCATCATTTCTATATGTGCGATAGTCTCTATATCTGTAAATTTTATCATAATATTCCTTCAAATCGCCGCCAAGCTGGCCGTAAGAAAACTCGAGGTTGAAAGCATTGCGCTTGAAGTTGCGCTGAGGCTTGATAGCCTTAGTGGCAGCCGCCAATTTGGCCTGCTGAGCTTTCTCGGCAGATGCATAGAGCATTATTGGCTCACGCTGTATGCTCACCACCTGCTTTTTCATACCGGAATAAGACACTGTGACGGTAGAGTATCCGTCGGGGACCACAATCGTGAACTTTCCGTCCATGTCGGTAATCGTGCTTACGGTTGTACCCGTCACCGTAACGGTAGCACCCATAATCGGCTCTCCCTCGTCAGAAACCACTGTACCACTGTAATTAACATCATCCGCAAAAGCCATTGCAAATACGGACAAGACTCCACAAAGAGTCGTCAATAATCTTTTTTTCATTGTGTGAGTTGATTAAAATAGTTAAATATTAGTTTTTGAAATTCCATTTACGCCATTGATTCTCCACCGATGGAGCGGCCAGGCAAGTCGGCGTCTGCGACTTGTTGTTCTCCACGATGCTCTTTTTCGACACCTCGGCCTGAATGTAGTCCACCAAATCGCCGTAGTCGACATTGCCCTTCGACTCCTTGAGCTTCTTCAGCAGATAGTAGGTGAACAGTCCATGCCCTTTCTCCTTGTAGGGATATGCCGTCTCGCTGTCGGTAGCGGCACTAATCACCACCATATTTCCCTTAGGCTCACTTGGCTTAGGTTTTATAGCCACACCGCGCGCCGAGCTTGCCATAGTGGTTCCGTTGCGCTGCGAGCCGCTGAAGCATGCGTCGAGAAATACCGTCACCTGCCCCGAAGGCAGCCCTCCAAGCGTGGCATATAGATTGTCCAATCCATAGCCGGTGCTTGTGTTTGAGCCATAGCCGTCGACGGGAAGCAGATATGCCGACTTCGTGGCCTCATCGGGGATTCCGTGGCCGGCATAGTAGAAAATCATCCGGGCATTGCTGCCATAGACCTCGGCCACCGATTTCATCCAGTCGATTTCGGCTTTCATGTCGTTGTAGGTGGCATCGGCCACATAATGCACGTTCTTCTCGGGGCATCCCAGCGTCTTTATGCAATAGTTCTTGAAGGCCTGGCCGTCGTTGTTGGCAAATTGCACCTTGCTCTCCCTGCGATAGTTCTCATTGGAGATTATCACTGCAAAAAGATTCTCATTGGCCGTCTTGGCCGTAGGAATATCGGTGTCGACGTCGGATTTGCCCACGTTGACGCTGCTGTTCACTATCTTTTGGCTCGAATGGGCCGCCGCATGCGAGTTCTGAGCCGTCAGCCCCGACATATCTATGGCCTCGAAATTATAGTTGATTTCGGTGTTCTGATATGTGAGTGACGCATCGTTGTTGTAGATGTAGCTTCGGCCGGTATTCGTGCGGAAAGTGAGCTGCGCGAGCGCCAATTTGTCGTTGATGATGCAGAATTGCGGGTCGTCGGTATTCACCGAGTTCCATTGCGCCTCGAAATTCCTTGCCTCATTGTTGGTGCGAGGCACCGGAAGCAGCATGTTGCCCAAATCCTGCGAGGTAATCAGGAATACGCCGTTCTCGGCATCATATTTCTCGAGCCGCAGATTGTCGAAACGCATTTTGGGGCCGTATTCGGCAATGTATTTGTCCTCGGCCTCCTTGGCGAACACCTTTATCTTCTCCTCGCGCGTCTTGTCGGTCACACGGGCTTTGTATTCGGCCAGCGTCTCATAGTCGTCCTTTATCTGCCATTTGTTCACCGCCGCCTCCACATAGCTCTTGGCAAAAGTGGAGAATGGCGGCACATCGGCAAAAGTCATCGCGCCGCCCGCGCCTGCCGGGCTGTAGGCCGACGCGCCCTGCCTCTGTGCCGGCTGCTCGTTGCGAGCCGTCGCTCCCTGCGCGGGAGCTGTGCCGAGACTTGTCACATTCGAGGCCACATAGCGTCCGCCCTTCTGCTGTATCTGAGCGATCAGCTTATTGGCCTCAGCCTCCTTGCCCATGCACTTGTAGGTGTCGGCGAGGGCGCCCATATACTTCGTCTCATTGGGATAAACGGCAACAATCCGCTCAAACAGCCCGGCAGCGACATTCAGATAGTTGTTGGCCTTCTGGCGCTGCTGCTGATAGGCGTTGGGGTCGTTGATGGAATTCGCGCCGTTGATCAGCTGCGCGGCATAGTTGTAGGACACGGTGGCATACATCCTGCACACGTTGAAGTCGTTGGGCTTTGCCTTGTAGAGCCGCTCGTAGAGAGGATATGCGTCCATGTAGTTTCCGTCGTCGGCAAGCAGCTTCGCCTTTATAGGCAGCACCTTCATGTCGTTGGGATTCATCGAGAGGGCTCTCGTCACATATTTCTCCAACGAGGCATTGTCCTTGTGCTCAATGCAGGCGTTGATAGCCTCATAGAGGAAATTCGACGTGGTGGGATACACCCTCAGCGCCTCGTCGATGGCAGCCAGCTGCCCCTTGAAGTCGCCATTGAACTTGTAGGCCCTCGCCATATATGTGTAGGAGTTCTCCAAGTTCTTCTGCTCGCCGGTCTCGATATAGCTCTTGAAGCAGTTTATCGCATCGTCGAACCGCTTGTTGTTGTAGGCCGTGGTAGCGGCGAAATAGCAAATTGTGGGATAATAGTCGCTCCTGCCGAACCGCTCCTTACGGAAAACCTGCATCTTAGGGATGTTGATGTAGGCCAAAGCGTAGTCAAGCGCCTTCAGTGCCGAGTTGTTCTGCGAGAAGTACACCGCTCCATCGATCATATAGGGATAGACCTTGCGCAATCCTGCCAGTCCGGCTTGATTGGCGGGCTCATTCTTCACCGCATAGAGATATGCGCGATATGCCGAATAGAGCGACTCATACAAGGCGGCATTGCTTGTGCCCATGCCATGCTGGGCCACAAACGCCTCCATGTCCTTGTCGGCTTTGATTAGTGCCGAGGATTGCGCCGATGCCACCGCGCACGACAGCGCCAACGCAATCACAAGGCCGATAGTTGTCATCTTCTTCATACCTGCGTCATTTTATTGAATTATGATTATTTGTCGAAAGCGTCCATGAAGATGAACTCCACGCTGATGCGGCGATACTCGCCACCCTTCTTGTCGGACAGCTCGATATTGTACTGGTAGTCGCAAATCATGTCTCTCAGCGAAGTCACGTTGCTGTCGATATAGTGCTTCACGCCCATCGCGCGCAAGAATGCCAACTGGTCGTTCTCGGTGATGCCCGACGACTTGCTGACAGAGATATTCGCCAACTGTCCGTTCTTGTATATCAGCTCGTTGGCAAAGTCGCCATAGCATCCGTCGTAGGCTATGCGGCCCACAATTGGAGCAGCGTCGGCGCTACCCGTCACCTTGATGCGAATGCGCTTGCCGGGCTTGATATACTGGGCAAAATCGGAGGCGAAAGCCTTCTCCACAATCTTCAGCATCGACATTGCCGCGTTGCTCTCAGGAGTCTTGTATCTTCCCGAGGGGAAGTCCTCCTTTGACACAAACTCCTTCTCCACCTCGTATCCGTAGCTCACCTTGTAGTTCATGATGCTCTTTCCCGACGCGTCGACATCGCTCAGCACCTCGGTGTTGACATTGATGTGAGTGCGGTCGGAGATCTTATTCTCCTTCTTGGCAGTCTCCACAATTTCAGTCCTGATGTCCTTGAGCTTCATCTCCTCCATGCTCGACTGCTGGATAAGCTCAAGAGGCACAAAGCCCTCGTCGACCGACATTGCGGTCACCGACTTGCGGTCCAGGTTGTCGTAGACGTAGCGCTTGCCGGTCTGGGCATTGAGCACCTCGGTGTAAATCACCTCAAATTGGTCGTTCTCGTTCACGCCATAGACGGTATTTGTGAACGACAGGTTTGCCGGATTGCCGAAAGATGCCAAATCCTCCTTGGGGATGTCGATGGCAATCGATGGCATGCCGTCGAATTCGAGGGCAAGGAGGTTCTTCTGAGTGTTGTAGTTGCCAAGCGTAATCGTCTGGGCGGCAATCATGTCGCCTGCCATCTCGGTGGCCACCTCACGCTCGAATGCCAATTGCTGCTGTGCGCGGGTCTCGTCGTTCACACGAATCCTATACTCCTCCATGCTCTCACCGTCCATAATCTTCATCCACTCGTTCATCTTGGCATTGACGGCGTCGGAGAGCTGCTGCACGCGGTTGGGCTGAAGCCCTGCAAGAGCCTGCATGATTACGCCCGAGCCTGAGGGATAGAGCATATAGCACTTCTCGGGGTTCTTCACGTCCTGCACGAAGCGGATGTTGGAAATGCCGCCATTATAGCTCTTGACCTCAAACTTATCGGAGCTGTTGCGAAGATTCTGGAGGATGATGGTATTGGCATCGGTCACCACGCCGATATACTTGTTGTCGGGGTGGAAATAGCAGGATATGCCGCTTCCCATTCCATCAAAAGTGTATCGTGGAGCAAACGCGCGCGTCTCATAGACGGTGACCACTCCGTCGGCCGTCAGCACGGCCATCATGGTGTTGTCGGCCGAGAAGGCTATGTCGGTGACTTGTGCCGTGGGGCTGATGCTCGTGCGCAGGTCCTTGCTTTGCAGGTTCCACACCTCCACGGTGGCACCATCGCTCACTGCGGCGAAATAGTTGTTCTCGCTAAGGGCCGTCAGCATAGGTGCGATGCCGGCAGTCACCGAAGTGTAGGGTAGATACTTCTTCGTATCATAGAATTTCACCTCCTTGCTGGAGAAACCGGTGGCAAGCGTCTTGCCGTCGGGAGAATAGCAGATGTTAAGCATCTCGCCCGATGTGGCGTCCTCGATTTTTCCCACAAGGTTGTTGACGGCGTCGGCATCATAAATGTTGACAACCGATTGCACCTTCTTGTCGTCGCCTGACGCCTCGGCCGATCCACCCTTGAGCGTGGACAATCCTTTGTTCTTGAGGTTGGCGAAGGTCTTGTTAAACGATCCGCTTCCCTGCTTCACAAGAACGGCACACGACACTCCGCCGGGCTGCACGGCCATCTGCTGCACATTCTTCAGCTTGCCCGCCAAGGCAAAGTTCATCAGATTATACACCTTTCCATCAGAGAGATAGAAAACCTTGTAGGAATAGTTGTCGACAAAAGAGGGTTGGTATTTCAACTTGAACACTCTTTTCTCAAGCTCATTATTGCTTCCCTGAGCCGAGACTACACTGGCAAATGCACTTAATGAAATTGCCATTAAAAAAAATAACGCTCTTTTCATAATGCTATGTTTAGTTATTGGTTTTACTCACACTCAATAAAAGGCTTACTAAAAAAGAATAGCTACTCACTCAATATCCCTTAATAGCCATGCCTCGTCTTATCACAAACCAAGGCATAAAAAAAGCGTGAACCGACGTTGTCCGATCCACACTCTGAGGCCGTGAGAATTGCCCTATACTGCTGAACGAACAACAGTATAAGCCCACGCCGATATGATTATGCACGTTGCCCCGACCTCACGCCCGGAATAGAACGCGCTTCACCCGAAAGCGCACGTCGTACCCTATGCGTAAATAATCGGTGCACGGAATAGTCACACCCTGGACATCTACCGTTGCTAAGTTCATTGGCAGTAACTTCTGGAATTTCTCACGTTTCAGAGTGTCAGCTGAACATAGCGCTGTAAACGCCTTCAATATGTCTTTGGACTACATTTCCCCACCCAAAAACCCTCTTCGTATAGATTAGCTATAGGCTTCTCCATACTCGGCTCGGCGTAGGAAGCCTTGTCAGTTGTCGCGAATGAGCGCGTCAATCCAAGGCAATTGATTCAAGGCAATAGTCCACTTGCAAAGATAGAAATAAAAATTGATATAAATATTAACGAGAATGAAAAAATATTAGAAAACATTCCATAACTTTTTTTAATTCATCATTTCCATTCATATAAATTGTCACGCACCATTTTTCCAATTTTGGGGCTACCATAATCGCGTACCTCCGGCACGCTGCCATTTCAGTCGGGGCTTCATTTACACACAGTTGGCTGCACCTTCGGCGCTACAAACAATGTGCTAACCACAATC
>JBJEKJ010000063.1:0-8489 GCA_051878575.1 Muribaculaceae bacterium
CAGCAACGCTATATGCATTCTTACTCCCCGCCGGCACATAAAGCACACAATCACTTGGCACATAATCAAAAACATTAGAACCGACTTTTGGAGGTGTGGTGTTAAGCGAAGTAATAGACTTCAAGCCACTACAGTCACTGAAAGCATAGTCGCCGATTGAGGTGACAGAATTTCCTATCACAACTGACGTCAAGCCGCTACAGCGATAGAAGACACTGTTGCCGATTGTGGTGACGGAGTTCGGTATCTCAACCGACGTCAAGACTATACAGTCATAGAAGGCATAGTCGCCGATTGTGGTGACCGAATTTGGTATCACAACCGACGTCAAGCCATGACAACCATTGAAGGCAGAGGAGCCAATTGAGGTGACGGAGTTCGGTATCGTCACCGACATCAAGCCGTAACAGAGACCGAAGGCAGAGTTGCCGATTGAGGTTACGGAGTTCGGAATCGTCACCGACTTCAAGTGGCTACAGCCATAGAAGGCAGCTTTTCCGATTGCGGTGATGGAGTTTGGTATCTTTAAATCAGTAACTACTACTCCATTCAAATATAAACGATGAGCATAATTTAGAGGGTTCGAATTGGTAGTCTCAAATCCTATTTTACACCACGATTCCAAATCGGTGATATTAACTTTAGTCAAGCTGCTACAGTCCCAGAAGGCATTTTTGCCGATTGATGTGACAGAGTTCGGTATCTCAACCGACGTCAATCCGCTACATTTATAGAAGGCATCGGTGTCGATTTGGGTAACGGAGTTCGGTATCACCACCGATGTCAAGCCGCTACAGCGATAGAAGGCACTGTTGCCGATTGTGGTGACGGAATAAGTTTTGCCGGAATAGGTCACTTTTGAAGGGATTGTGACTGCACCGGTATATTCATTAGTGTATGAATTATAAGTATCTCCTTTGTATGTTACGCTGACGGTTGTGCCATCGCTGTTTTCGTTATAAAAGATACCGTCGACCTCGAAGTCGTGGGCGGATGCAGTTGCCGCACCGAGCAATAGCACTGACACGAATGCCAAGCTCCTAAAAAAATTAAGTTTCATAATAAATAAAATTTTGTTTTTAATTAAAATAATAGTCCTCTATTGCTTTGTGTTCTCCTCCGATTGCCAGGGGAGAATGGGTTAAACTTTTGGATACAAGAAAGGTGTGGATTCAGCCTTGAGCACCACAAATATAGACAGAATACCTAAAAATTCAAAATATAGCCCCTCATTTTTTCACACAAAACAAAAATAATAGCAGATTCTCATCGGCATTTCAGCCATTCCCTGCCACAATGCGCGTAACAGGTTCTACGCCCAACGGACAAGACGCAGCAATGGCCGCATTATCACCACAAGGGCGACAATGCAGCCATTGGCATATAATCCGTTAATTTTGCCGTGCTGTTACTCTGCCTTCTTGGCCGGCTTTGAGCCAATAAGCGCATAGAAGAGTATGTAGGCTGCACAGAGCAATGGTATGAAGTAGCTGACGAGATAGCTTCCGGTCCAGTCGACAACGAATGCCTGGATGGCAACCATCACGGCACAGCCGAATACCATGGTCATAAAGATTCCCGAAGCGGCAGCCGTGTACTTGCCAAGGCCCTCAACAGCCATGTTGAATATACCGCCCCACATCACCGATGTGCAGAGACCTACGAGGATGAACGCGGCAACACCTACGGGCACCTCTACCCATATCACGCTAAGATTAGCCCAATCGACACCGGGGACGTTCACCTTCAGTGTCTCGGGAGCAAACATTCCAAATGCGATCAATGCCACTGCCACGGCTGCCGTGGTGCCAACCATCTGGCGGCTCGACACCTTGCCTCCGATAGCGCCACCCACCGAGCGGCCAATGAACATTGCAAACCAATATACTGCCGCAATCAGAGTAGCCACGCCTGCTGCCACGCCTGCATCCTGAGTGAGATACTTAATCATATATGTGGGAGTACCGACCTCAACCGACATATAAAGGAAGATTGCAAGCGCGCCAAGTGCGAAGTGGCGGTGCTTCAACGCGCCGGTCACGAGCTCCATCTTCACAGGCTCCTGCTTCGGCTCCTCAACCTTAGTGAAAAGAAGCACGAGGAATGCAGCCACAAAAATGCCGAGGGCGATGTACATGGCGGGAGCTGCGTCGACGATTGCCGTCTCCTTAGTAACCTCACCAATAAGTGCGCCAAGAATGATATATACTGCTACCGCTGCCGCGCTGTTGAATGCTCCGCCAATCTGGATAAGCTGGTTGCCGCTGTTGCCGCCACCACCGAGCACGTTGAGCAGAGGATTCACAACCGTGTTGAGCATACACATGCAGAAACCGCTGATGAATGCGCCAAGCAGGTAGACCCACATGCTCTCCATAGTACCTGAAAGAAGTTCCAACACCATACCCACGATACCTACAATCAATGCCAGCAAAGCGGTCTTCTTGTAGCCGAATTTCACGATAAGCATTCCCGAGGGTATTCCCATCACGAGATATGCAACGAAATTTGCATAATTACCGATTTGCGACTGTAGCTCGGAAGCTCCGAATTGATTTTGAACGATGACCGCCATCGGTGAGCAAAGGTTTGTCACGAAGGCAATCATAGCGAATAGGGCAATCATCATGATAATCGCTGCCCATTGTTTTGATTTTTGTGCCATTGGTTAAAATTTTAGTTATTTTTAGTTAGTTATTTTTAGTTAGTTAATTTTTAGGCTTTTATCCCTTGATGCCGTGGCATCTTCCATTTTAGTTTCATCATCAGCTTATCGTTCTCACCGATAAACATCGGTAAAGGTAATGATTTTTTTTAGAAAACAACGCACTTTTGCGAGAAAAGTGCGTCGATAGTTATCATAAACCGTGCGATACGTCGGCATAGCCACTACATGCACCCGTACAAAGCGTCAACACCAACACACGCCGTCAATACTCGCGTGCACCGAAAATAGAGGTGCCTATGCGTACCAGCGTTGAGCCTTCCTCAATGGCTATCTCATAGTCGTCGCTCATGCCCATGCTCACCTCGGCAAAATAGTCGGCATCGGCGAAAAAGCGACTTTTCAGCTCGTCGAAAGTACGTTTTATCGTGCGGAACTCACGGCGCACCTCGTCCATATCGTCGGTATTGGTGGCCATGCCCATCACCCCACACACACGCACATTGGGAAAGCGGGCAAGCGCGCCATCCTCCACAAGCGCTATGCACTCCTCGGGCGAAAGGCCGAACTTTGTGGCCTCTCTCGCCACATGAAGCTGAAGCAACACGTCGACCACGCGCCCCACACGACGCGCCTCGCTGTCGACACATTCGAGCAGGCGCAGGCTGTCCACGCTATGAATCATCGACACGTATGGCACCAAAGCACGCACCTTGTTGGTCTGCAAATGGCCGATAAAGTGCCACTGCACATCGGCAGGCATCGCCTTGTGCTTCATCTGAATCTCCTGCGCGCGACTTTCACCGAAAATGCGCTGTCCTGCATCGTAGGCCGCCATCAGCGACTCCACAGGATGGAATTTTGAGACAGCAACGAGCTTCACACCATGGGGAAGCTCGTTGCATATATCTGTAATATGTTTTCCTATGCTATCTGTCATAATCCTCCAAGCATTCAAGCAGCTCTCTCCGAGCCGCAACTCAGGCATTCGACTCCTTCATATCGCCAAGTTTCACCGGGAAAACGTCCATCAACGCAGTCTCGGTGACGGCGGCAATCTCAAAATCGGCCATCGTGCCTTTCATTCCCTCCATAAAGTTGTCGACGGCAGCCTGGAAATTGGCAGCCTGCACAAGAGTCACCACCGATGTCTTTTTCTCAACAGCAGTCTTCTCGTCGACAGTTATTATGTTGAATTTCACCTTATACCACTTGTCGCCGGTCTCGTCGTAGAACACCTCACTCAGCTTCTCGCGTTTTACCGCCGACACGGTGAAGTCGCCCGAGATAAACGGAGCAAGCTCCTCGGTAATGCGCGACTCAGCCTCGGTGAACGACAAGGCGTCGACCAAATAAGGCTCATTCACAGCCTTTTGCATTCCTGTCTCAAGCATCTTTGCATATCTTACTTTACATTCAAACCAATTTGCCATTTCTTTTTCCTTTTTTTATTTTCGTTGCAAAGTTAGTGCAAACGAGGCAGAATGCAAAAAGAAAACACAGTTTTATTTTTTGCTATATGCCGAGTGCCGCCTAACTTATTTAAAGTTAGTGCAAGGTAAGCGCAAAAACAAATAAAACTTGTTTTTAATTTGTCATAGCCACACGGCGCCCGAAATATCAACAGCATCTGCAAACGATGGCGCAATCAAAAAGAAAACAGCAATATTATACCAAAAAATTTTCATTCTTCGAGAGAAATTAATAATTTTGAGAAAAAATATATAAAACAACAATATATATGTCAGTAATACGACGCATCATCAAGTTCTATGTTGAGGGATTCCGAAGCATGACTATCGGGAAGACATTATGGATGCTGATAATCATCAAGCTGTTCATAATGTTCGCCATTCTGAAAATTTTCTTCTTTCCCAACATACTATCGTCGAATTTCGACAACGACGACGACCGCGCGCAGCACGTCCGCAATGAGCTGCTGAAGGACAAATGACGCATCCACCACATATTGCAAGCGAATATCATTAACATTAATATCTTATATTTTATATGAACGATTTAGCAACATTAGTCGATTGGTCGAGAGCGCAATTTGCGCTTACGGCTATGTATCACTGGCTGTTCGTACCCCTCACACTGGGTCTGTCGGTGATTGTGGGAATAATGGAGACAATCTACTTCAAGACCCGCGACGAGAAGTGGCTCGCCACCACAAAATTTTGGATGACACTGTTCGGTATCAATTTTGCCGTAGGTGTTGCCACAGGTATCATTCTTGAGTTCGAGTTTGGAACCAACTGGTCGAACTACAGCTGGTTCGTGGGCGACATTTTCGGAGCGCCGCTTGCCATCGAGGGAATTCTGGCATTCTTCATGGAGTCGACCTTCATTGCGGTGATGTTCTTCGGATGGAAAAAGGTATCGCCAAAATTCCATCTTGCGTCCACATGGCTCACAGCCCTCGGCGCATCGATATCGGCTCTGTGGATTCTCGTTGCCAACTCATGGATGCAGCATCCGGTGGGCATGGAGTTCGACCCCGACCAAATGCGCAACGTGATGAACGATTTCTGGGCTTTAGTTCTCTCGCCGGTGGCTGTGAACAAGTTTATCCACACCGTGCTAAGCGGCTGGACGCTTGCAGGCGTATTCGTTGTGGGAGTCAGTGCATGGCTGCTTCTTAAGAAGCGCAACGTGCCTATGGCCATGCGCAGCATCAAAGTAGGAGCATGGATAGGACTCATAGGCATCGTCCTCACTGCCGGCTCGGGCGACGGCTCGGCTAAAGTGGTATCACGCGTGCAGCCAATGAAGCTCGCAGCTATGGAGGGCCTCTATCACGGCTCGTGCGGCCAGGAAATAACCGCAATAGGCATCCTAAACCCCGACAAGAAATATGACAACGACGAGCCGGCATTCCTTTTCGATATTTCGATACCCTACGGACTCTCGATTCTCGCCACCGGCGACATGAACGCCTTCGTGCCCGGTGTCACCGACATCATCAATGGCGTGTCAATCGACGCAAATGGCGACACCATCAGCACCGTGTCCTACGCTGAGCGCATAGAGCGCGGCAAGCTCGCCCACAATGCCCTCCGCACATTCGACGAGGCTAAGGCTCGTGGCGACAATGCCGCTATGGACGCTGCCCGTGCCGATATTAAAGCCAACTTCGACTATTTCGGATATGGATATCTCGACAGCGTGGAGCAAGCCATTCCCAATGTGCCGCTTGTGTTCTATTCATTCCACATCATGGTGATTCTTGGCGGCTATTTCATGCTATTCTTCGTGCTCGTGCTATTCTTTGTGTATAAAAAGGAGCACCTGCTCACAGCCAACCGCTGGATTCAGCTTATCGCAATCATTTCCATTCCGCTCGTGTGGATTTGCAGCGAGGCAGGATGGATTACCGCCGAGCTTGGACGCCAGCCCTGGACAATAGAGGGACTGCTGCCCAACTGCGCGGCTATCTCAGCCATTCCCACGTCGTCGGTAGTCACCACATTCTTCATTTTCGTGGTGGTGTTCACGGCTCTGCTCATCGCCGAGCTGCGCATAATGCTGCACCAGATTGCGAAAAAATCGAAAGAGAACTTAGACAAGGCTGAGCTTTAATGGTTTCACACTCAAATAAAACTGATTAGATATGTTTACACTTGAATTTCTTCAACAATACTGGTGGTTCCTGATTTCAGTGTTGGGAGCTATCCTTGTTTTCCTCCTTTTCATTCAAGGCGGACAGTCGCTCCTTTTTGAGGCTCGCAACGAGATGGAACGCACCTTGATGGTCAACGCCCTCGGCCGCAAGTGGGAATTGTCGTTCACCACGCTTGTGGTGTTTGGAGGAGCATTCTTTGCATCATTCCCATTGTTCTACTCCACAAGCTTCGGCGGCGCCTACTGGCTGTGGGTCCTCATTCTGATCACTTTCGTGCTTCAGGCAGTGAGCTATGAGTTCCGCAGCAAGAAAGGCAACATCTTCGGCACGCGCGTATTCGATATTTTCCTAAGCATTGGTGGCGCCTGGGCGTGCATACTCCTCGGTGCGGCTGTGTCGACATTCTTCTTCGGAGCCGAGTTCACCATATCCAAGCAGAATCTTCTCAACGGAGCGGCCCCGGTGATATCCACATGGGCGCCAACTCACGGCTTTGAGGCATTTACCCACTATGAGAACTTGCTGCTTGGCATCGCAGTGATCCTGCTTGCCCGCACCATAGCCGCGATGTTCTTCATCAAGACAATCGATGGCGGACTCCCATTCCGCGAGCGATGCAAATTCATGGTGATGCGCTACGGCATAGCATTCGCGGTATTCTTCGTGGCCTACGCCCTTTGCCTCATGCTCACCGACGGATACCAGTGGGCAGCCGACGGATCAATCACCGTGGTGGCCAACAAATATTTCCTCAATCTCATTGAGATGTGGTGGGTAGCGATAGTGCTCGTAGCGGGCGTGGTGATGGTGCTCTACGCAATCATCCGCACGGCGTTCACCCCCGATTACGACAATGGCATCTGGCCATGCGGCATCGGCACGGTGCTCGTGGTGCTGAGCCTCTTCTGGATTGCAGGATACAACAACACCGCATTCTACCCATCGCTGCTCGACGCCCAAAGCTCGCTGACTATCGCCAACAGCTCCTCAAGCGAGTTCACACTCACCGCCATGAGCATCGTCTCGCTGCTCGTGCCGTTTGTGGCTGCCTACATCATATATGCTTGGTGGGCCCTCACACGCAAGCCGGTGACACCCGAGGAGATGAGCGGCAACGACCACAAATATTGATGCCATCTCTACAAATATCTCGCGGCAATATTTGGTCATAACACAAATTAGGGTTAACTTCGCACAAAAATCGGAGCTAACCCTAATTTTATCAGTCACAACACAAAAGTGAGCGACTTCTACAAGACACTGAAAGCGCCCGGAGAGGGGATATACAAGGAGAAGATGAGCAAGTTCATCTCCTTCGCAGTGCCTGTGACCACTGCCGAGGAGGCTAAGGCGGTGATAAAGCAATATCAGAAGGAATATTACGACGCCAGGCATGTCTGTTGGGCCTACATGATAGGAGCAGCTCGCACCGAGTTCCTCAGCAGCGACAATGGCGAGCCCTCGGGCACTGCCGGAAAGCCTATCCTCGGACAGATAAACTCTTTTGAGCTCACAAACGTGGTAATAGTGGTAGTGAGATACTTCGGAGGCATAAAACTTGGCACTTCGGGGCTTATCGTGGCTTATCGCGAGGCTGCCGCCGAGGCCATAAGGGCTTGCGAGATTATTGAGTGTCACGAGCAAGGCTCAATCACGTTCACATTCCCATATCTCGGCATGAACGATGTGATGAAGCTCGTGAAGACCGAGAACCTTGCCATCATCTCGCAGGATTTCGACAATCTTTGCACAATGACCGTGCAGACGCGCGCCGACAACATCGCTCCGCTATCACGCCGCATTGCCGACATCGACGGCACCTCAATCATCTCATAGTCCATCCACACTAATTTCCCACTGAGCCAAAAATTCCCCACCCTATACACAATGACACGGCAAAAGGGGCACTGCCGATCGACGGCGTGCCCCTTTTGTGTGTCATTGTGCCAAACGCGAAATATATTATTTCTTGCGGTTGCCGTAGCGCTGCATGAACTTGTCCACACGACCTGCCGTATCCACAAGTTTCTGCTTTCCTGTGAAGTATGGATGCGACGAGCTGGTGATTTCAAGTTTCACCAATGGATAAGTCTTGCCTTCTACTTCGATTGTTTCCTTTGATGCCACAGTGGAACGAGTGATGAAAATCTCCTCATTCGACATATCTTTGAATACCACTTCGCGGTAATTCGAGGGATG